>NZ_CALJXO010000253.1:0-6577 GCF_937988555.1 uncultured Boseongicola sp.
GGCCAACTTTATCAGAGATGTGGTGTCCGGCGAGTTCGGAAGCCTCACTCCCGAATAGTCGATCAGGGATGGACTGACCTGCAGCACCATCCCTACCGTCGCGCGCTTTTCCACATGAGGTTGTCGATACGTGCCCCAGCGTGGCTCGCTAAGGAGGCCTCTATATCGCCTTTAGAGAAGGGTCGCCCGCTTCTTCAGTTCCAACCACACTAAAAAAACGATACCAGGAGAACCGGTAAACCCACCATGCCAAAACAAATGATGGCAATTGAAATTCCAAAACCTTTGAACATCTTACTTTACCGGCCTCTAAAAAATTAACACTGAACAAGAAATTAGAGCGGCGCGCCTATTCTCAATGCGGCAGCCTGCCACACTCCCTTGAGCGCAAAACAACATTTGGGCATCGGGCTGACCAAGGCTGATCTCATCGCGACGCACAGTCCAAAATTAGAAACCGTCGCTCCTGCTTGGGCGGGCCTTTCGACGAAGCGCGCCCACTCTTTTGCCGGGTGACCTCGAAACCCAGATTGAGGCCTTCGTCGATCACGAAAATCACCAGCGTTGCCCTCTGACCTGCAGGTGATGCTTCCGTCGCCGAGACGGACGAGAGCCTGAACAAAGTCACGCCGTCTGACGTCTACTGCGGACGTGACAAAGCCATTCTACACCAAAGGGAAAGGATCAAACGAAAGATGCTCGAAACCGGCTGCTTGCATCACAGACAACGTGCCACATAATCAAACTCACCAAATGAGCCAAACTCTCTTTTAGTCTAATCCGCTCTTAGTTCCAAAAACCCTGTCGGCGGACAAATGGGAGTGTTGAGGACATGGGACAGTCTTCTTTCAGGAGAAATGTACGCATCAATTCTCGACTATTTCTGACTTTGTCGTCGCAGAGATTCTTGCGGTCGAATTTTCTTGGGGGCAAAACACAATGCTCGTATCGGATGGTACGGCAAATCGGGTAGCCCATGACCTTGTGGCTAGTCGCACCAAAACTCTCGCCCATCCGGCCAACTTCTAGCCAACCCTTCAGCAATAAGGGTGTCTCCAACATCCACGCCGTCAACATAGACATCCGCGAGGGTACGGCCGTACCGGTCCTTGCCATTCCGCTGAAGCGAGACACCACCGCTGTTCAATAACTGTGTGAGCCGGTCGCTGGCCTTGTGACCAAGCCGAACCTCCCGTTTGCCGCCGCATATGTTCGTCGTGGTTTCGGGCGTGTCATAGCCTTGAACACGTATCTTCTCGCCCTTGAGCCAGAACGTGTCGCCGTCAACAACGCAGGTCACGCGCTTGCCAGAGCCGCATTTCTCGATGGCGAAAGCGGGCTGAGCGAACACGCCCAACGCAACCATCAATACTACAGCGAAATTCAAATTCATTACCTGCATCCCTTCATTGCAACTCCCGCGCGCGAGAAACCTGACCATGCCCAAGTAACCAAACGCCTTGCTTGTCTAATGCCGTCCGTAGTCAATCAAGCACCCTTGGCCAAACAAAGGCTAGTCCCATCAGAACTTGTCCGTTTTCTGACCGAAGAAAACCTTTGTGACGTCTTCAATAACATCCCAATTCACGCGGCTACCATCACGCACGAAAAGGCTATCTCCCGGTTTGAGCTCGCTTATCTGACCGCTGACTTGATCAATCAAACGGCAACGTCCAGACAAAATTGTCATGAGTTCGTCGCCTTGTTCCGTGCACTCGAATACGCCTTTTGTGCAACGCCAGATGCCAACACGGGTCGTATGCCCCTCTCCACCAGCATCAATACGACCGGACGCCTTCGGATCGCCTTCCTTGATTTGATAATTGCTCTCTGGGTTCTCGAAGGGCCAATCTTCTAGTGGACCTACATCTTTTCCAGGTTCGTACTTAAACATCTCACTGCTCCAAATTGCAGATTTCTCATGGCTTCCAGTTCTCATGACAGAAAAATATGATCGGAACTTGACGTGAAAGCCCCTGAGCACGCAACGACCATGCCTGCGTCGCCCTGCCGCCCCTTGATAATAGTCACGTCTTTTGAACAACGGAAATCAGAAATCAGTTATGAAAGGTGTTGCCGCTGGGTGTGGCTTTTTTAGAGAGTATTGATGGGCCCCCTCCTTCCCCGTCCATCTTTAGCAGCGGCAGCACGCTATCCTCGTGAGGTCACTGCCGACACTGTCTGGGCGTACCACCGTTTTGCACTAAGCGCGGCGGGGCAGTGTCAGAGGAGCTTTCTTGCCTCTATCGTTCGCGCCGCCTAGCGTCTGGGGATGACAAAACCCAGCCCCTTACGCTACTTCAAAACCTCGCCCGAGATCATCCGACTAGCCGTGATGATGTATGTCCGGTTCCCATTGCCGCTGCGGAATGTGGAGGATCTTTTGCACGAGCGCAGCATCGAGATTAGTCACGAAACGGTTCGATTCTGGTGGAACAGATTTGGCCCGCCGTTGACAGCACTAGGTGAGAAAAGGCGGAACCGTACTTGTGAAGATGTCTCCTATCCGAAAGCTGTGGCCTTGGTGACTGGTTAGGTCGAAGAGCATGATGCACTTAATCAAGTCGCTGGATAATCCCAAGACGGCGGAGAAGGTCAGACAAGCTACTGAGCCACATTCAACACCCTCGATCTCATAAAGGGCCAGAGCGAACTTCCCGCAAATGCTCTGGACATGGCGATCTCAGAGTTACTGCACGACAGGTCTCGCGCCAATCGCCTTGAACACACAGTGTCGGCTTTTGAGGCCCGTGACCTTCGCCAAACGGAAGCGCTCTCTGCCCTCGCTCTGACGTGCCGGGCGCAAACCAACGCCATCAGCGGCCTGACCGATCTGATAGATCATCGCATGTGCAAGATGGTGAACACATTTCTCCACATCAGCACTTTGGTTGGCACCAAGTTCACAAACGGCGAGGAGCTCCCACGATTGCACAAACGCTTCCAGGAAATGTCCGAAGACCTCGCCAGCCAAATGACCATCCTTTCTAACCTGGTTGCCTCGAAGTTGCGCGAGAACGCAAAGACCACTGGACGACTGATCACGTCCATAGAGGAACAGCGTTTGGCCGTTCCGTTGGAGGGCGAGCAGCGGACGTTCGAGCCAGAGAAGGGACGCGGTCATGAACGGTGATCCGATATCTCATCGCTATAACAATCGGTGCTTTTTGGCGTGGCCAGATCTGGGCCAAACTCGAAAATCGGCTGGGCCAAATTGGGCCAGTTCCGGGCCAACTCTGGCCAAGAGCACCCTTAACCTATTGTTTTCTCTACATTCTGGTAAACTGTACCACAAGAAACAGCTCATTTTTCCATTTAACATACTGATTTCATTGAGTGAAACGCCCCTGCAACGCGAGTTGCGTATGGTGTGTGGAAAATGCGTGACCGAGGGTCACAAGCAACGTGACGGGTCGAAGATGTAAGGCCTTGTTTGGCAACATCTCCTTCCCAATTTGATCAGCCCAAGTGGCGTCTGAACGAGCCGGAATTATCTGTTCCCAGTTTTTCCCCGGGGGTTCCCGGACATTTGCGAGGTTTTTTCCCCGCAGGCTCAACAGGAGATCAGACGGTGCCCAAGCAAGCGAAACAGACACCACAAAGAAGAGCTGCCAAGGCGGTCCAGCCATCAGGCGATACCATCATCCGAGATGACATTGTGCCAGAACTGGCCCGTCGCGTTCGGGGCAAAAGTGCGAAGTGGGTGGTCTACTGGCGGCAAGATGGACGTTTGAGGAAAACCACCCTTGGCGATTGCGCGGCTATTGCGATTGATCGCGCCTGCAACTTGGCCCGTGATATGGTGGGTTTGGAAGTTGCGCCAGATGCACGGTCCTGTTCGGCAACGTCGATAGCTGATTTTGCCAACGTCTTTTTGGAAGAATGCGCAGGACGCTGGAAGCCATCAACGCTCAAGACAAACCGAAACTCTCTCAAGACCCAAATTCTTCCTCACATTGGGAAGCGGAAACTTGGATCAATTCGCCGCGAAGACGTCCGCGCTTGGATGAATGACCTCGGACTTTCGAAAGGCGCAAACAACCGGGCTTTGTCGGTCTTTTCTTCCCTCTGTGTTCATGCAGAACTGCGCGGTTTGGTGCCTCCTGAATCGAACCCTTGCAAGGGGCTTCGCAGACACGAAACCAGCTTCCAAGCGCGCTATTTGACAGAGTTACAAATTGGCCTTCTTGGGGAAGCTTTTGACGGCCTGCAAAAAGATCATCCGCAGGCCATTAACCTATTGCGGTTTCTGACCCTGACAGGCTGTCGCAGAGGCGAGGCACTTGGGCTTGAATGGTCAATGATCGACGGCAAGCGGGCGGCCCTTCCGGATGCAAAGAGCGGCCCAAAATCAATCTGGCTTGGAAAGGCCACGCGGCGGCTCATCGCCAGTTGTCCCCGGCAGTCACAGTTTGTCTTCGGCATAGACGATGGCCCACTGACAGCGGCAACGCTCATACCGGTTTGGGCAGACATTCGTGAACGTCTTAATATGCCAAGACTCCGCATTCATGATCTGCGCCACAGCTTTGCATCTGTCGCCCTTGGCCTCGGTCATGACCTGCTGATCGTCGGCGGACTACTGGGACATTCGGATAAGGGCTCCACGGCGGGATATGCACATTTGGCCAGCCGTGATGTTGCGGACGCGTCCGCGCGCGTCGGCACACACTTTCGAAAAGTCATGCAGCGCAAAACAAGAAAGCCCAGATGTCACAACACGAATGTCGCGGCGTTCCTTCGATCAAAGGATAAGTACACCGTCTTCTGTCAGAAGCATGGGCTTGGTGTTGCAAAGTTCCGTCGCGATCTCATTGCTTGGCGGAAAACACAACAGGCATGGGAGGCCTCGCAATGAAAACCGAAGCGCTGCTGACCCCGCACATGCTTGCGTCCCTGAAATGCAAGAAAAAGGAAATGACAATCTATGATGCTGGCTGTCCGGGCCTTGCCCTCAGGCTGCGTCCTTCGGGCGCGCGGTCATGGGTCAGATGGGAGCGCACGGGCGACACCACCCGCCGCGTCACATTAGGCAGTTTGGATACGATGAGCCTCCAGACCGCGCGTGCCGCCATGCAAGCACGAAGCAGCCCTGTAGAGGCCAAACTCGCATCTCCCACCTCAATGACCTTCGGTGCCCTGTCAAAACTCTTCTGTGAGGCTAAAACCGGGGTCTACACGCCAAGGACGCTCACATGTCTGCGGTCGTATCTCGATACGCAGCTGTTACCAGCTTTTGGAGCAAGGCCTCTGCACAAGATCACAACGCCTGACTTCGCAGATTGGTTTTACCGCTACTCCAAATCTCGATCGGGTGGCGCGAATGCTGCATTGATGCATTTTACGGCGATACTGACATGGGGCAAGGAAGTGGGGCATGTCCCCTATGACTTGCCTAATCCAGCGGGACCCATCCGCAAAAACAAACGCGCCCCTCGCGGACGGATGTTAAACGTCAAAGACCTCAGAGCATTGACTGACACCCTCAAGCACCCCCCTGCCCGCACACATGACGCGGCAGACGCGATCCGGCTTATGCTACTGACCGGGTGTCGGTCTGGTGAAATCCTACGCCTACGGTGGGACGCCGTCAGCCGGGACCGGCTTGACTTAACCACGACAAAAACTGGACCTCGAACCGTGATGCTGAGTCATGTGGCGATAGCGGCGCTCAAAGATAGGCGGCGGAAGGTAACATCGGAGTTCGTATTTCCATCACCGCAAAACATCAGCACGCCAAGGTCATCAGTCCATGCCGCTTGGCAAAGCATAAAACACGCTGCAGGTTTGCCAAAAACGCTTCGGCTTCATGACCTCCGGCATACCTACGCCAGTCACGCAATCCTGTCTGGGGAAAGCCTATACATGACGGGCAAACTTTTAGGGCATCGTGATCCTCAGAGTACCGAGAGGTATGCTCATCTCTCAGGCGCTGCATTGGAGGCCGCGTCCGAGACGGTCTCTTCCAGGATTGAGAAACTGCTAGCCGGTGCATCATAGATGCAAATCTGCCCTGCCGGGCCATCGCGGAGGCAGCCAAGAGTCTCATTCGTTGGCCCGGCAGGGCAGCGGGAAGCGGACATTGGCTGCGCAGAGTGCCGAGGTCTGATAAGCCGGACAAAGTGAGCTTTCGCTGCAAGTGCGAAATCGGGTGCGCTTGAAGTCCCGCGCCGTCACAAAGGGCGGAGAGCTGCCGTTCGCTGCGCCCGCAAACTAAATTGGGCAACTTGAAGAAAGCGGACGCTAGGGGCTGCGACCCAGTGTTTTCGATGTGCAAGTGCAGCGAACGGCGGCCTTGAGCCCAAAGCGGACATGCTGCGACCACTCTAAACGGTCCTCGTAGCTATCGATTACTTCTGGATCGACTCCAAGTAATAGGCCAATGCGAGAATACGGCCCAGAACGACGGCTTCCGGGTTTTCGCTTGGCTTGCTTGCCCCGTCGCCAAACACCGTGCGACCCTGAAGATGCCCCACGGCCATCGAGACGACAAAACCCGGCGTGCAAAACCCGCATTGACTGCCGTGCTTTTCAATCATGGCCTGCTGGACCGGATGCAGGGTGCCGTCGGAACCCG
>NZ_CALJXO010000254.1:0-14033 GCF_937988555.1 uncultured Boseongicola sp.
ACGACGCGCTCGGTAGCGCCCGCCATATCGGTGCCGGAAGCATTCACCGGCAGCGGTGCCTCGACCGAGCCGAATGTGATGTCGCCACCCATGCCCGCCGTCAGGTTCAGCACCACATCGGTGTCGGCCTCGCGGATGCGATCCGTCACTTCGCGAAACATTTTCGGATCGCGCGACGGCGCGCCGGTTTCGGGGTCCCGCACATGACAATGCACCACTGCCGCACCTGCTTTGGCGGCTGCAATCGCGCTGTCGGCGATCTGTTTTGGGGAGCGCGGCACATGCGGGCTGCGATCCTGAGTGGCACCCGATCCGGTTACGGCACAGGTAATGAAGACCTCGCGGTTCATTTGAAGCGGCATGTCTGTCCTCCCTTTGTTGTTTGAAACTCTATGCCGATTGACGGCTACGACTTTGCTGTTTTAGTCATAACTATGCGCGAATGGACAATTCCAAACGATGAGACGGCTGAATTCACTTTCCTTTTGTTCGACCGCTTTTCAAATCAGGTGCTGGCCAATGCGCTTGAACCCCTGCGCGCGGCCAACACCTTTCTCAGCACACCCGCTTATGCGTGGAAAATCGTCACCCGCGACGGCGCGGCGGTACAAAGCTCGGCCGGCATGACTGTCGTGCCAGACAGCGCGCTTGATCCGACCGACCGCGGCGCTGCTTTGATCGTCTTGCCAAGCTATGGCTACAGGGCTTTGGCCACTGACGCGCTATCGCGGCAACTTCGCGCAGCCTCAACCCGCTATGACAAAATGATCGGGCTTGATGGAGGCGCGTGGCTTTTGGCAACGGCCGGCCTGTTGGAGGCCAAGCGCGCCACCATCCACTACGATGAGATCGAGGCTTTTTCTGAGGCTTTCCCCCAGGTTGATATCGTGCGGCAACGTTGGGTCGATGACGGCGATCGGCTGACGGCCAGCGGCGCAGTCACGGCGTTTGAATTGATGATGCACCTGATCGCGCACCGCCACGGCACCGCCCTGACTCTGCGTATAGCGGCCCTGTTTTCCGCCCCCGACGCCACCACATCCGGGCCCCTTGAGCCGCCCAGCGGGGATCGCCGCATTCGCCGCGCTTTGGCCGAAATGGAGGCGAATATTGAAATGCCCTTGCCGCTGGCCGAAATTTCGAAGCGCGCTGGATGCCGCCAACGCGATCTGGAACGTCGCTTCAATCAGGCGTTCGGCGCGCCGCCGCGCAAGGTCTACCAACGCATCCGCCTTAACGCAGCGCGCAATCTAGTTGAGGACACGACGCTGTCTTTGTCCGAGGTTGCAACACGATCCGGCTATGACAACGGCGCTGCGTTTTCGCGCGCATTCCGCGAGACGTTCGGCCTTAGCCCCCGCGCGGCGCGATTGCGTTAGACGTCGGACGCGATGCGCACCAAAGTCACGCCGATGCGCGTCCCAGCTTCGACGGATTGATGCGCCGCGACAATGTCGTCCAGATTGAACGTCTTCGCAACGACACCCTTCAATGTGCCATCCGCCAGCCATTCCGCAATGTCCGCCACGGCTTTCGCACGCGCCGCATTCGGGATTGAATAGGCCAGCACCGTGCGCAAATTAAGATTCATGAACATGAACGTATAGAACGGCAAAACCGGCTCGGGGACCGCCATCGAGCCATAGGATGCAACCGTTCCGCCTTCGGCAATTACGGCCTGCGTGATGTCTAAATTGCCGCCAAATTCTACCTCGACAATCCGATCCACGCCACCGGAGCCAGCCGCCTGCTTGATTTGATCCACCGCATCTGCATCGCGGTAGTTCACCACGTGATCCGCGCCCATCTCTTTGGCATGCAATGCTTTTTCCGAGTTGCTGACGGTCGCGATCACCTTCGCGCCACAACGCTTGGCCATCTGGATCGCCATACTGCCGACCGTCCCGGCCCCCCCTGTGACGAGCACCACCTGCCCCTCAATCGGACCGTCAGAAAACAAGCACCGATGCGCCGTAATCGCAGGGATGGCTAAAGTCGCGCCGGTCTCGAAATCAACGCCTGTTGGCAAATCCACCGCCTGCTCGGACGGCAAGGCCACCAGCTCGCCCGCCGTGCCATGCGCGCGCTTCCACGCTGCATTCCAAAGCCAAACACGCCGCCCAACCCGCGCGGGATCAACATCCGCGCCCACGGACACAATCCGCCCCGCGCCATCGCTTTGCGGCACAATATACGGGAACGCCAATGGGCCTCGCGCACCGCCCCGCGACTTCACGTCCGAGGGATGCACCGCAGATACCGCTATCCGCACCAAAACCTCGCCCGCGCCGGGCGTCGGATCAGCCAGGTCGCACACTGTTAACACCTCTGCCGCAGGTCCCGTCGATTTGTATATTGCCGCCTTCATCTTCGTTAATCCCTATCCTTAGTCTGCAATTGCGAAGACGATCGTCACGGTCGCACGGATGTCAATTTCGCCGCCTGCGATCGGCACCGCAGACCGCGCTTCCATCATCAAGCCCCGGTCAGCCGCAAACGGGGCTGGACCCGCCCCGCCTTCGGAAATCGTAAGGACCGCCCCAAGGGTCACACCAGCTGCTTCGGCCAGCACTTCAGCTTTTTCGCGCGCCACGCCAACCGCTTGCGCGCGCGCTATTTGCTCGAGATCACCGCGTTCCTGAATATCGAAATATAGCCCATTCATCGCGTTCGCGCCGTCGGCAACAATTGCATCCAGAACCGTGCCAAGCCGGTCAATGTCGAGGACCCGCACCATCAGATCGTTGGACGCTACATAGCCGGTCACACGCGGCGGGGAGCCATCGTTGCTGCGTGCGTATTGCGGCGAAAGCCCGATGTTGCGGGTCTGGATATCGCGCAGCGCAATGCCTTCCGATTCCAGGCGCGCCAATACCGCCGCCGCCCCTTCCGAGGCCTCCTGCAATGCGTCACCGGCCCGCCGCGCCTGCCGCGAGACACCGACAAACACTGTCGCCATATCTGGCGCAGCCGAAACCGTGCCTTCACCGCTGACGACGATTTCTCGTTCAGTGTCTTCCGCCAGCGCCACCTGCGGCGACACCGCAATTAACGCCACAAAAACCATCCATAAAATCCGCATCACGCACCTCCGCTCCAAAACTCAAATTCAGGCTCAGTTTGCACCCTATTTGCACCGTTTCACACCCTCGTCGGCGAATTCTCGCACAAGACAATTATCATCATTCTGGATCGTGACGCCGGGCAGGTCACATGGTATCTCTTCGACATGTCAGAGCGTTGGGGTTTTGATCTTTCAATGGAGGCGGTACGCCTCTTGCGCCACCGCTCTGGCGAGTGGCAGGAATTTGTCGTTCAAAAGCTGGAAGGCGACGATATCGAGGCGCGCCTGGCCGACCTTGTGGCACGAGTTGAAACGCCGGCATCTGTTGATATCTTCCTGCCCCGCGACCAAATTCTCTATACCGACGTCAAGGTAACCAGCGACACACCTGATGTGGCAGAGATCAATGCCGCCATGGAAGGGCGCACGCCCTATGACCTTGCCGATCTTGAAATCGACTGGGCCACCACGGCCCCCGGCACCGCGCGCGTCGCGGCAATTGCGCGTCAGACTCTGGACGAAGCCGAAGCCTTTGTGACCAAGGGTGGATTGACCGTCCGCGCGTTTTCCTCGCTGGCAACGCCGGACGATTTCCCGCGCCCTCCGGTCTTTGTCGAGCGCGCGGCAATCGCCTCCGAAGACGGATTTAGCGACGATGAACCCGCCGCCGCCGCTTTTTCTACGGGGCGCAAAACCGTGCCGCCATTGATGCTGAAAGACGCGCCAAACGTGACTGCGGTGGACGATGGCCCGGTGGTGAAGGTCGATGACCCGACGCCGGTTCTGCAACTGCCCGAAACCGAATTGCCACCGCTTAATCCGGGCACGCCATTGCCGCGTCCCACGTCCCAGCCGCGTGTTGTCACCAACGTCGGCGCGTCGGCCGCCGCAGCCCGCGCGGCCAGTCTGACCGCCACTCCATCGGTCGAAATCCGCCACCGCGACCGCGCCCTGCCGACCCCGGCACTGGCCGCAATTGCCGCCGTGTTGTCGATTGTGATTGCGATTGTCATCTGGACGATACTGCCCTCGACCCCGGAAACGTCGCTTGTGTCGCCCGAGGCGAACGAGGCGACCACGCCTGCGGACGTGCAAATTGCCGAAGTCGCACCGCCGCCAGTGGAAGACACCACACCCGAGGCATCTCCGCTTCCTTCCGATATTGCCGACGTGTCCGATACGCCCAGCGCGCCTGTCTTGCCGGAAACCGCGCCTGCGTTTGCCTGGGCCATAATCCCTGCGCCAAACGCCGCAACACCCCTCGGCACCCCAACCGACCTCCAAGCGATCACAGTCGACCCCCGGCCCGCAATCGCATGGCTGGAACCGCGCCCAGGCACATTGGACGCGATCGAAGACTATATGCCCGTGGCCTTCGTGCCCGACAGCATCACAATTCTCGACAGCCCCGGCCTTGGCACAATTGCCGCCTTCGAGCCGATCAGCAGCTCCGAAGGTGCCGCCAGCCTGATCGCTCCAGCGGACGAAGGTGCGGCCCTTCTGCCAACTGTCGAAACGGAAGCGCCTGAAGTCTATGTGGCACCCGTCGAGGAAGCCACACCGCAGGTCTCCGAAGCCACAGAGCCGAACGTCATCGCGGAAGAAACCCAGCTTGCCGCACTGGTAGCGACGGTTTCGAATACGCGCCCCGTGACTGTTACGGCGGCAGAAATCGGAGCCCCACTGGTCACACAGCCACCCGAGCCTGAACCCGAAGTCGTCGAGACAGTCGCGCCAGAAGCACTCGGCCCCGTCGAACTGATCCAAACCGAACTTGCGGCCGCCTTGCCAGACACCGCGCCGCGCCGTCGTCCCAGCGAGTTTATGACGGAAATCGAGCGTCAGAAATTTGGTGACCGCACGCGCGACGAGCTTGGCGAAATCCGCCCCGGAACGCGTCCCCAATCGGCCCAGATCGAAGCGCTTGTTGTGCGCGCGGGCAATCCGCCAAGCGATCTTGCTGTGGCAACTTCCGCCTCACCGCGCGGCAAGCCGCGTGATTTCGACGCCATCGTCGCCTCCGGTCTGATCCAGTTGCAGCGCGAACGCGAGGCCCGGACGGTTGCGACCCTCACACCAGACACCAGTGGCGCGATTGAAGCCGCTCTGGCCGACGAGGTCGCCGCACAAGAAGCTACACGCCCGCAAAACTCTCCGCGCCTTGCGATCCCGTCCAATGTTTCGGTCGCGCGTCAGGCCACCGTCGAAGAAGCCATCAGCCTGAACCGCATCAACCTTGTAGGCGTGTTCGGGCGTCCTTCGGACCGCCGTGCGCTGGTGCGATTGCCGTCAGGTCGTTACGTGAAAGTGCAGGTCGGGGACAGAGTAGACGGCGGCATCATCGCCGGTATTTCGGACTCTGCATTGCAGTACCAAAAAGGCGGGCGCACGATCTCGCTGGCGATGCCACAGGGCTAAGTCAACGCGGCCTTCGCCATCGCCACCAACCGTTTCATCAAATTCATATTGCGCGTGGTCCCCGGCGCGGCGGTTTTGATCTTAAGCCGCAAGCGTTCCATTCCGCTTTGGAAATGCCCCTTATCTCGCGCACGCCCAAAGCAAGTTGTGCCGTCACAGTGTCCAAGGCATTGCGTGGTGGAGCGGCATCCAGAAACATCAGCGCCGCCTGATTTCCGAAAGCCTCGTAGAGCGGACAGGCCCGCCACGCCGCCTCGATCTCGCCGACCTTCGGATCATGACCGGCACCAAAGCGCCCGTGAACGCCTGCATGCGGCTTCCAAAGTCGCCTTCACCGTCCTTGCGTCTAAATCTGAGAAAACACCGCGTTCCCCGCGGGCGATATAGGGGCGCGCACCAGCAAATCCGGCCTTTTCGCAAAGCTGCACAATATCGCGCATCGCCAGCTTGCCATGACCGTCGAGGATCACCGCCCGAAGCAAAGCCGCATAAGGCGCGTCACTCGCAGGCCATTGCGCGCGCGAAACTCTCCCGGCCTTCGTGTGGTGCAAGATCGTCCAGCGAGAACCGAAGCCCCTTAAACCCAAGCGCCAGAACGCGCTCCCAATTCACTGAAGCGACGATCATCTCAGGGCCCTGCCCACAATCGCGGATGCCGCCGGCAATGTCGCTTTCGCCAATCCGGTGGTTGGTCACTCCTGGAAAGCTTGCCACGAACTTCAGCTGTCCATCCTGAAACCGCAACACGCGGACCGTCTTGGCCAGGTGCGGGCGGTCGACATAGACCAGCTCGATACGCCCGTCCCCGTCGAAATCCGCGGCCCCGACACCGATGGGCGCAAGCCAGCGGTTCGGCCGGCCAATATATTCGTTCGCAGTAACCAATCCGTCCGGATCATAGATCGCCAAGCGGGCGCCGACCTTTTGGTGGCTTTCGACAACGATCACTTCGTTTTCGCCATCCCCGTCCACATCGAACAGGCGCGGTGCTGTGTCTTCAAAGACGCGCTCTTGTGGCAGAACCAAACGGACGGTGCGCCCACCTTCTGTCTCCATGACCAAAGCGCCCCATTCGATTGCGTCGCCCAACACGCCGTGGGCATAGCGCGTGGTCGGCTCATCGTAGCGCGCCTCGCGCACACCTTCGGCCATTACTGGTGCCGCAAGCACTGCGACCAGAGCGGCCAGGCGCCACATCAGATCTGCTTCTCGGGCATTTGCACGACAAGCCCGTCAAGCGCGTCCGAGACCTTCAACTGACAGGTCAGACGCGAGCGTTCGGCGCTTGGCTCGAACGCGAAATCAAGCATGTCTTCTTCCATCGCGTCCTTCGCAGGCAGCTTTTCAACCCAGTCCGCATGAATATAAACGTGGCAGGTCGAGCAGGCACAGGCACCGCCGCAATCCGCTTCAATTCCCGGAATGCCGTTATCGCGCGCGCCTTCCATGACGGTAAGCCCGTTGGGTACGTCAACGACGTGTTCTTTGCCGCCGTGCTCGATGTAAGTAATCTTGGCCATGATCGTCCTCTTAGGTGTGTCGCCGACTACCTAGCCTTGCAAAGCGTCCCTTTCCACCCTTTTTGAGCCTTGCTCACAAAGCCTTGCGCGAACACTTAAATGTTCTATCTTTGTTCTCATGGAAAATCCTGGCCCACCCACATGGCACCGACCACCGGCCTGCCTGCCCCACGACCAACTTGATCTGCCACCGGGTGGCGCACGGGTCGCGGTGGCAGGCCTTGTTTTGGTGCGCCAACGCCCCGGCACCGCCAAGGGGGTGATCTTCATCACGCTGGAAGACGAAACCGGCATTTCCAATGTGATTGTCTGGCGCAAAATGTACGAGCGCTTCCGCCGCGCAGTGATCTCGGGGCGCGCGCTGAAAGTAACGGGGCGCGTGCAGCGCGAAGGCGGCGTGACGCACGTCATCGCAGAGCACATCGAGGATATTTCCCCGATGCTCGACGACCTCACCCGACCTGCAACCGTGCACAGGCCAACCGAGCCCTGATCAGGCCTCGCCCGCCTTGTCGTCCTCGTGATCATAAAGATAAAGCGTCAGCGGCCCGTCGGTCTTTTCGGCCCAAAGCACGGCTTCACGCACGGAAATCCCGACGCGTTCCGCGTAATCAATCTCGATCCCTAAACCGGGCTTCACCTGATCCGCGTGTTCTGCTTCATTGTTCTTTGTTGCACTTTCCAAAACGGCCATCACGCGCGACCAGCGGTACTCCCGCTCGCGCAGATCAATCATATTCACTAGCATAACAACTGCTTCCCCAGCCTTACTCTAAAACGTCTTTTAACTAGCTTACCTGAAACGCGTCCCGGAAGGCTGCACCAACAGGAATTTAAATGCAATAAAAACAGGCAGGCCCGCCAATTTAGGCGCCTCAGCCCGCCTGCGCCTCTTCTTGCAATCGCCGCGTAATTTGCCGCTTGGACACGATCGACGCGGTCAAAACACCCACAGTCACAATCGCGATAATGATCGTCGACAGCGCATTTATCTCGGGGCTGACGCCCAATCGAACGGATGAGAAAATCTTGATCGGCAAGGTCGTTGACGATGGTCCGGCTGCGAAGGACGCAATCACCAGATCATCCAGAGACAACGTGAACGCCAGCAACCAGCCTGAAATCACCGCAGGCGCAATAATTGGCAACGTCACAAGGCGGAAGGCCTCAAACTTCGACGCCCCAAGGTCCAGCGCGGCCTCTTCCAGCGAGTCGTCGAAACTTATCAACCGCGACGACACAACAACCGACACATAGCACATCGAAAACGTCGTATGAGCCAATACAATCGTCAACACGCCGCGATCCATCCCGATGGCAATAAACAACAAAAGCAGCGAGAGTCCGGTGATCACTTCGGGCATCACCAGCGGTGCATAGATCATGCCGGAAAACACTGTGCGCCCGTAAAACCGCCCTCGCCGCACCAACACATACGCTGCCATCGTGCCCAGAACCGTCGCCAGTGTGGACGAGAAAAACGCCACCTTCATCGTCACCCATGCTGCATCGATCATCGCATCGTTCTGCAGCAATTCTCCGTACCACTTGGTCGAAAACCCGGCCCAGACCGTGACCAGCTTGGACTCGTTGAAGCTGTAGATCACAAGGATCAGCATCGGGATGTAAAGAAATGCGAAACCAAGCGTCAGCGAGACAACATTGAAGGCAGACAGACGCTTCATTGTTGTGCCTCCTTGTTGATCTGCTGGTTGCGCTGGAACAAAATGATCGGGATGATCAGGATCAACAGCAGGATGATCGCCACGGCACTTGCCACCGGCCAGTCACGGTTATTGAAGAACTCCTCCCACAACACTTTGCCGATCATCAGCGTGTCCGAACCGCCCAAAAGTGATGGGATTACGAACTCGCCCAGCGTCGGAATGAACACTAGGAAACACCCTGCCACCACGCCGGGCCGCGCCAGCGGCAGTGTGATCAGCCAAAACGCTTGCATCCGAGAACAGCCCAAATCCTCGGCTGCTTCCAATAGGGACGCATCCATCTTTTCCAGCGTCGCGTAGATCGGCAGGATCATGAAAGGCAGATAGGTATAAACGATGCCGATATAGACCGCCGTGTTGGTGTTAAGGATCGTTAACGGCTCCGAGATGACGCCGGTCCATAAAAGGAACTGGTTCAAAAACCCTTCCGTCGAAAGAATGCCAATCCACGCATAAACGCGGATCAGAAAGCTTGTCCAGAACGGCAGAATGACCAGCATCAACAGCGCAGGCCGCCATTCCTCCGCCGCGCGCGCCATTGCGTAAGCAATTGGAAATCCAACAAGAAGCGTCAAAAACGTCGAGATCGACGCAATCTGCAAGGACGACAGATAGGCCTTCCAATAGAGATCATCGCTGGTCAGGAAAATATAGTTCTCAAGATCAAGCGCGCTGAAAAACGCAGCGACCCCCGCCCATCCATCCGAGACTTCCAAAGTCGGCGTATAGGGTGGAATAGCTAGATCAATGTCCGAAAGCGAGATCTTCAGAACGATCCCGAACGGCACCAGAAACAGCACGAAAAGCCAAACGAAAGGAACACCAATCAGAAGCCGTTTCATCGCGCCAACACCAACCCGGCGGTGTTGCTCCAACTGAGCCAGACTTCGTCTTCCCAAGTGAAATCACGCCGCTCGATCCGGGACCGGTTGCCGATCTCGCATTTCACCACCGGCCCTTCCGGCAGCTCCACGTGATAGGTTGAAAGGTTGCCAAGATACCCGATATCGAGAATTTTTCCCTGCACCCGGTTGCGACGATCCTGTGGTTCGTCCGCCGAGATCGCAATCTTCTCAGGCCGGATTGCAAAGGTCGCGCCTTGCCCCTTGGTCAAAGCAGCCCCCGGCTGTCCGATCAGCGGTGTGCGCCCCTCGGCCCAAGCCAGTTCAGCCCCCTCGCCCAAGGCCGAAACCGTCCCCTCGATCAGGTTCACATCGCCAATGAAATCAGCAACATAAATCGAATTTGGCTGTTCATAAATCACCTCGGGCGTTTCCACCTGAATAAGCTGACCGTTGTTCATCACCGCAACGCGGCTTGCGACCGTCATCGCCTCTTCCTGATCGTGCGTCACAATCACAAAGGTCGTTCCGGTCTTCTCCTGAATGTCCATCAGCTCGAACTGCGTTTCCTGCCGCAGCTTTTTGTCCAAAGCCCCCAACGGCTCGTCCAGCAACAACAGCTTGGGAGCCTTCGCCAAAGACCGCGCCAAAGCGACCCGCTGGCGCTGACCGCCTGAAATCTGATGCGGTTTACGTTTGGCAAACTGTGAAAGCTGCACCAGCTTCAGCATCTCTTCGACCCGCGCAGCAACCCGGTCCTTGTCCAGCCCGTCACGTCGCAGCCCGAATGCAATGTTGTCCCAAACGCTTAGATGCGGAAACAGCGCATAGGACTGGAACATCATGTTCACTGCGCGCTTGTTGGGTGGCACCGACGACATGTCCTGCCCGTCGATTGAAATCACCCCGCAAGAAGGCGTCTCGAACCCTCCCAGCATCCGCATCAAAGTGGTCTTGCCACACCCCGACGGGCCCAAAAGCGCGAAGAATTCCTGCGGATAGATGTCCAGTGAAACATTGTCGATCGCGGTGAAGTCGCCAAAGCGCTTGGTCACCTGATCAATCCGGATCAGCGGGGTCGCTCCCGCATCCGTCCAAGGCGTAAACACATCGTCTTTGCCTGAAGCCGCCAAATCCGCCCCCTTAAATCAAAAACGCCCGAAGGCTGTTACCTCCGGGCGCCCAATTCTGATCTTACGTACCCGACTTCACTTTGGTCCAGAGCCGTGTAATGACACGCTGCACTTTCGGTGGGTAAGCTACAGGCGTGTAAAGCTTCTCAAGTGTTTCGTCCGACGGGTAAATCGCTGGATCCCCGATCACATCTTCTTCCAGAAAAGGCTGCGATGCTTTGTTGCCGTTGGCATAGTAAACATAGTTCGACGCCGCGGCCATGTTCTGAGCATCCATAATGAAGTTCAGGAACATGTGGGCTGCCTCCGGGTTTGGCGCATCAACTGGAATTGCCATTTGGTCAAACCACATCAACGCACCTTCCTTCGGCGCATTATAGGCAATCTCGACACCGTTCTCGGCCTCATCAGCGCGGTCGCGCGCCTGCAGAATATCACCGGACCATCCAAAGGCGACGCAGATATCACCGTTGGCCAGCGCGTTGATGTATTCCGAGCTGTGGAATTTCAGGATATGTGGACGAACCGCCAAAAGCACATCGCCGGCTTTGTTGATATGGTCTACGTCGAATGTGTTCGGGTCTTCGCCGATATAAGTCAGAGCCGCTGGAATAACCTCGGTTGGCGCGTCCAGCATATAGACGCCGCATTGCGCCAGCTTTTCTATATTAGCCGGATTAAAGATCAACTCCAGCGAGTCGATCGGGGCGTCTTCCCCCAGAATCTCGGTCACTTTAGCAACGTTAACACCGATACCCGTGGTGCCCCACATATAGTTAACCGAATAGGCATTGTCGGGGTCATACTGCTCGGTGCGGTCTTTGATCAGGTCCCACAGGTTCGCCGAATTTGGCAGCTGGTCAAAATCAAGCGCCTGAAAAGCACCGGCTGAAATCTGACGCTGCAGAAAATCGCCCGTCGGCACGACAACGTCATAGCCCGATCCGCCCGCAAGCATTTTCGTTTCCAAAACCTCGTTGGAATCGAAGACATCATAGATCAGCTCGATTCCGGTTTCGGCTTCAAACTTTTCAAGCAGGGCCTCGTCGATATAATCCGACCAGTTATAAACACGCACTTCATCCGCGACAGCGGCGCTCGCACAAAGCGCGATCACGGCCGTCATTGTAGCTAATTTGATTTTCACTTTACTCTCCCATTGGCACTTGCGCATATATTTGATCAAATAGTGACACATAAACAAGCTAATTCAAGGGAACGCCATTTTGAGAGGCCGCCCCGACAAAACTGACCAGGGACTGCCGGAATGGACAAAAGCGTCGCGAAACGCCCCGAGCATCAGGCAGTCTATCACCAGATTCGAGCTATGATCTTGTTCGGAGTTCTGCTCCCGGGGCAAGCGGTTACCATCCAGGGCCTCGTCGATTTGATCGGCGGTGGGATGACCCCCGTGCGCGAGGCAATCCGACGTCTTTCCGCCGAGGGAGCCTTAGAAATCGGGGGAAATCGCCGTGTTACGGTGCCAATCATGACGCGCAGAACGCTCGACGAGATAGGTTTTGCGCGTCTGGCAATCGAGCCACGGCTTGCCGAGCTGGCGGCGCGGCGCATGTCAGACAAATGCCTGAGCGACCTTGTTGCTTTGGATCAGGAGATCGACCGCGCCATCGCGTCTGGCAACGTCGAACGCTATCTCGAGTATAATTACCGCTTCCATTTCAGTCTTTATGAACAGGCCGATGCCCCCGTATTAAGCAAGTTGTCACAATCTCTATGGCTTCAAAGCGGGCCTGCACTGCGAATCGTTTGTGGTCGATTTGGCACAGCGAACTTGCCCGACAAGCACGACGAGGCCCTTACCGCCCTGCGCGAGGGCGATCCGGCACGCGCCGCACAGGCCATCGGCGACGACATTCGCCAAGGCATCGGACAGGTTCGATTGACGCTTTCCGATTAGAGCTGTCGCATCGCGGATTGACCGCGCATAAAATTTGATCATATCTCTATGTCAAACGCCCGTTCGCTGGAGGCCTCCCATGCCCGTCATCACCAACCACATGCCCACTGCCGACCTTCAGGCCCTTGATGCTGCGCATCACATACACCCGTTTTCCACACAGGGAGAGTTTGCCGAACAGGGCGCGCGCGTCATCAAGCGCGGCAAGGGCGTCTACCTTTATGACAGTGAGGGCGTGCAAATCCTTGATGCGATGGCGGGCCTTTGGTGCGTGAATATCGGCTATGGCCGCGGCGAGCTTGCCGATGTTGCCGCACGTCAAATGCGTGAGCTGCCCTTCTACAACACATTCTTCAAAACCACCCACGTTCCGGCCATCGCGCTCGCGACGAAACTGGCCGAACTGGCCCCCGGCGATCTTAACCATGTTTTCTTCGCCAGCGGCGGCTCGGACGCCAACGACACCAATATCCGCGTCGTGCGTCGCTATTGGGAGATGAAGGGCAAGCCCGAGAAAACCATCATCATAAGCCGCAAGAACGCCTACCACGGCTCGACAATGGGCAGCGCCTCGCTTGGCGGGATGGCGGCGATGCACGCCCAAGGCGGGTTGCCCATCCCCGATATTCATCACATCAACCAACCAGACTGGTGGGCCGAAGGCGGTCAAATGTCACCCGAAGACTTCGGCCTCGCCCGCGCTCGGGAATTAGAGCAAGCCATTGATGAACTTGGTGAAGACCGCGTTGCCGCCTTTATCGCCGAACCTATTCAGGGTGCCGGTGGCGTGATTGTTCCGCCTGATACCTATTGGCCCGAGATCAAGCGCATCTGCGAAGAGCGCGACATTCTTTTCATCGCTGACGAAGTCATTTGCGGCTTTGGACGCACCGGAAACTGGTTCGGCAGCCAGACCATCGGCGTCCAGCCCGACATTATGACGATCGCCAAAGGCCTGTCGTCCGGCTATCAGCCTATCGGCGGTTCGATCCTGTCAAACGAGATTGCGGATACCATTGGCCAAGACGAATTTAACCATGGTTACACTTATTCCGGCCACCCGGTCGCCTGCGCCGTCGCGCTTGAAAACCTGCGGATCATCGAAGAGGAAAATCTCATCGACCACGTTCGCGACACCGCCGCCCCCTACATGCGCAAAAAATGGGAAGCCCTGACAGAGCACCCGCTTGTGGGCGAAGCCAAGATCGTCGGCCTCATGGGCTCGATCGCGCTGACACCTGATAAGTCCAGCCGCGCAGCCTTCGCTGGCGGGCCTGGAACCGCGGGTCTTATCTGTCGCGAACGCTGTTTTGCCAACAATCTGGTGATGCGCCATGTGGGCGACCGTATGATCATCTGCCCACCGCTTCCGATCACGACAGACGAGATTGACCTGTTGGCGGAACGTGCG
>NZ_CALJXO010000255.1:0-11623 GCF_937988555.1 uncultured Boseongicola sp.
CGTATTCGCGGCACAAGTTGACCAGTTGGCGAGCCGAAATGCCTTCAGGCGGGGCGTCGGCGAAGCGTTGCGAGATCAAGTGGTCGACGTCAATCTGGTGCCCCAGGAGTGTCAACGCGCGAGCTGCCGACAGCGGACCACACATTCGGAGCCAGTTGCCCGAAACCCGGAGCGCTGTTTTTCGACAGGCAAACAAAACCGCTCCATGTATGCTCCATGTCCACATCGGGCAGCATGGGAAACCGTTGATCAAACAACGCCTTGTGGCGGCGCTTTACAGCGGCGATTTCAGAGGCCGAGACGCGTTGGTTCGGACAATAATTCAGACCATGGCGAATGATGATCCGGTGATCATTGGTGTAACGCATGGTGATGCCGACAAAGGCATTGGCCGGGGTCATGCCCCACGGCTTTTCAACGCCGTATGTCTTCTGTTCATCCTCTGTCAATTTGCGCGTCATGCTGCAATGGGCAACCAGGTGAAGCAACCGGTTGCGGTAGTAGCCAAATTTCTGTGAAAACCCGTTGGTTGCCATGATCAGTTTCGCGCTGCGCAGAGACCCAAGCGCCGTCTTGAAATGAACTCCATTTTCGAAGGTGGCTTCTTGGACCGGCGAATTTTCATACAGCGTCACATTGCATGGCAGCGTGTCTGCCAGCCCCCGCGTCAATGCCGATGGATTGAGCAGCGCCCCGCCCGGTGTGTAGATTGCTGCTGTGAAATGCTCAGAGCCGATTACTTGGGCAATATCGGGCTTTTCAACCCATTCAAAGGGCTCGCCGAGTGCCTCCAGTTCTTTGGCGAAGGGTACCAATACCTGCTTCAAGCCGCGCGGCGACACGGCGGCATGATACTTGCCATCACGGGACCAATCGCAATCGATATCGTTTATTTTTATGGCTTCATCAAGATCACCAACCGCCATTTTGGCCAAACGCATGAACCGATGTGACCCGTCCAGTTCATCAAGTGACGCCCCCACGTTGTGTGGCAGATCAACCGCAAATCCGGAATTACGCCCGGACGCGTTCTCTCCAGCGGCGCCAGCCTCGATTACAGCGATGTGTTGATCCGGGCAGTTCTTTGCCAGACGCCGGGCCGCAGCAAGACCTGCAAAGCCAGCACCAAGAACGACCCAATCAGCCGTCAGGTCACCAACCAGCGCAGGCTTTGGGGTACGGGGTGCAAGGATTGCGCTCCAGCCATTGGTTTTGTCGTCGAGGGGGAGTCGTTTGATCCGCATAGCCGCGCTCTCAACTTTTGTCGCGGTGCATAACCCCGGCTGCCAAAAAGCCCCCGTCAACGCCGAGCACATGGCCAGTGACATAGCCTGCCTGCTCACTTGCCAGAAATACAGCTGTGAACGCTGTTTCATCCGGGCTGCCGTATCTGTCCATTGGAATTCCGGCCCGGTAAACGCGGCGCGTTTCGTCGGAATGCATTTTCGCCACCAATTCGGTTTCAATTGCACCCGGGGCCAGCGCATTGGCTGTAATGCCATGTCGGGCCAGTTCAACCGCCATCACTTTGGTCAGCCCAACGACGCCCGCCTTGGCCGCGCCATAAGCTGCCCGCCCGGTGCCGCCGCGCAGCCCGGCGGTGGACGACAGCGTCACAATGCGCCCGTAGCCTTGCGGAACCATCTTTTTCGCCGCCGCCTGAGCGCAATAGAACGTGCCTGACAGATCAATGTCGATCAGGCGTTGCCATTCTTCGGGTGTGGTTTCAAGAAAACTGCGTTCAATCCCGACGCCCGCACTATGCACCAGAATATCCAGCCGCCCAAACCGGTCCATGACCGCATCAGCTATCGCATTGGCACTTTCCGGGTTGGCGGCATCAAGCGTCAGCGCTGTGGCGCGATCCGCGCCCAAATCTTTTACAACCGCCTCGGCCCCTTCGGTGTTGCGATCAGCGATGGCAACTCTGGCCCCCAGCCCGATCAGTTGTGTGGCCACCGCACGGCCAATCCCACTCGCCCCGCCGGTCACCAGCGCCACCCTGCCGGTGAAATCCAGCTGTGCGGACATTTGACCGTTCATCATTCGATACCTCTGTTCAGATCAAACCAGCATGCCACGTGCGGCGACCGGGATCACTTCAGCGATCTCGCCGCCACGAACCGCCACCAACTGATCCACCATGTTCACGGCAACGCAGACGTGATTTGGGATCACACGCACGATATCGCCAACCACCGGCTTGTTGTTGCATCTCGAAAGGTCGAGAAATCCATGCTCTTCTGCGAATTTGTGGATGCGCGCCTCAGGATGCTCCATGATCAAACCGAAGCCTTCCAGACCGCCGGTGTCGGACGTCAAAGTCTTGGAGCCTGCGTCCAGAATGCCCCTCTCTTCGCCGCCGCGACTGACAACGCTGGTAAACACCTGAAGCGCGCAATCGCCCAGGGTTGCAAACTTCGCTTCAATCATCATGCGATCGTTGAAAATGCAGGTGCCTGCGCGATGTTCGGTAGCGCCTTTCAGCTTTCCGATATTGGCGAAATTGGGGGTTCCACCGGTGGAGATAATCTTGTGTTTGAGGCTCAGAGACGCAAGTCCGGCGGTCATCTCATCCAGAAACACCTGTGTCTGCGGCCAGCTATCAAGTGCTGGATAAAACAACAGCCCTGCAAAGTTCAGCCATGGGTTATCACGGATGATTTGGGCCAGCGCAAGCGCTTCGCGCGGTGTCTCAACACCGGCACGTTTTTGCCCGGTGTCGCATTCGATCATTACATCCAATGGGCGTTCAGCCCGTTGCGCGGCCTCAGAATAGGCGCTAAGCGAAACTGGATTATCGGCGCAAACCTTCAGGGCGACACGCCGCTGCAATGCCGCTAGCCTACCAGAGCGTGCAGCCCCCAACAGGTTGGTTGCGATCACAATATCCGTGATGCCGGCATTCGCCATCACCTCGGCCTCACCCAGTTTTTGGCAGGTGATCCCCTGCGCGCCTGCCGCGATCTGCATCTTTGCCAGAATGGGTGATTTATGGGTCTTGATATGCGGGCGATTGGCAACCCCTGCCGCGTCACACAGCTGCTGGGCGCGGGCGATATTGCGCTCGACCACATCCAGATCAATCACAGGGCACGGCGTGCCGAAACTCTCGATAACGGCGGTCTTAAGCGCAGCCAATTCACCCATTTTTCTCAACCTCTTTGATATGTCCTTCGGCGGCGCGGGCCAAGGCATCTGCATCCAGTTCGATCCCCAGACCCGGTCCCCGCAGAATGGGCAGACGTCCCTCTTGCAACCGCAGGTCAGGAGATTTCACGATGTCCCATTCCAGCAAGTGGTTCATATATTGATTGCCGTCATCCAGATTGGGCAGGGTTGCGCCCACTTGGTTGGCCGCCGTTGTTGTTATTCCGGTCTCGTAAAGACCGTGAAGGCAAATATCTATGCCAGCAGCTTCTGCGATATGGGCCACTTTGCGAAACCGTGCGATGCCGCCGGTTTCATGCAGGCCAAGTGTAATCATGTCAGCCGCCTTTTCGCGGCAAACATCATAGGCATCCTGCGGGGTGAAAACCAGTTGATCGGCAGCAATTGCAATCGGGCTGCGGTCGCGGACCTGCGCAAGGGCCGCGATTGATTCCGCGTTAGTTGGCTGTTCCACCATATCGATATCGAACTCGGACATTTTGCGCAGCATCCGTGCGGCCCGCACCGGGGACCAGCTTTCGTTCGGATCCATGCGCAGGCGTTTGTCGGGGCCGACCGCTGCGCGCACCAGTCGCGCAATCTCCAGATCCAATGCATCGCCGCGCCCTACCTTGAAATAAATCACATCACAGCCCGCGGCTGCCATCTCGCGCGCCTCATCGGCGACCTCTTGGGCTGTGGCGCCCTGAGGGAAGCCGAAATAGTGGATCTCGTCGCGCACCGCCCCGCCAAGAAGCTCGTGCACCGCGCGCCCAGTGGCCTTGCCCATCACATCCCAAAGCGCCATCTCCAGACCCGCCAAAACCTGGCCCGAATAGCGCGGTGCACTACAGGTGCCGAGTGCCTGAAAAAGGGCATGATAACATTCGCCCATTAGGCGCGTGTTCTCAAACGGGCTGCGGCCGATACATATATCCCCGGCAACGTTCAGATAGGCCTCAATCGCCGGTGCTGACGGAGTTGCGACGCATTCGCCAATGCCTACAAGCCCATCGTCAGTGTGAACCTCTACCAGCACCACACCCGCACCCCGAATAATCCCTTTGGCCCAATGATAAGGTTTCTTGTAAGGCACCAGCAAAGGCGTGGTCGTGATCCGTGTGATTTTCAATGTTCGTTTCCAAAAGTGTTAATTGCCAAGCAGCAAGTCAGGCAAGAAGAGCGCGATCTCAGGGATGAAGGTGGTCAGAAGAAGTGTCGGTAACCAGGCGAATATAATGAAAATCATCGTCGGTCCGATGAGGTCGCGCACCGGTACATTGGTGACCTGCGCCCCGAGATAGAGCAGCGGGGCCGTGGGCGGCGTGATATTCCCCATCCCCAGATTGACCCCCAGGACAGCTGCAAAATGAATCGGGTCCATGCCTGCGTTCTCAGCAATGGGCAGCAGCAGCGATGCACTCAGAATGATGCCGCTGATATCGTCCATCAGCATGCCGATCAAAAGCATGACCAGATTGATCATAAGGATAACAACAATCGGGTTGTCCGAAATCGAATAGATCAAGTCTTCGGCGAGACCTGGTATGTCTTCAAAAATCAGGAACCTGCTGGTGATCAACACCATGAAGATCATCACCATAACCACGCCAATGGTGGTCGCCGAATCCTTCAGGCTTTCGTAGAACGTGTGTAGCGTAAGGCCGCGGTAAAAGAAGAACCCGATCGGGATGGCATAGATCACAGCAACGCCAGCGGCCTCAGTCGGCGTCATGATGCCGCCATAGATCCCACCCAAAATGATAAAGGGCATGAATAGCGCAGGCAGTGCCGTCCAGGTTTTTTTGCTAAGCTGAAAGAAAAACCGCTGTGGGATCTCACTGATCTGAATGCTGGTGTTTTTACGCAGGACCACGAAATTTACGATGATCAGCATCACAGTCAGGATCAGGCCGGGAACAACCGTTGCCAGGAAACACTTGAGCACTGACAACTGGCCCACCCACGCATAGAGCAACTGCGCGCCGCTGGGGGGTATCAGCAGGCCAAGTGGGCTGGCGCTGATGACGAGGGCGGCGGAAAAACCATCGGGATACTTTGCCTTGCGCAGATGCGGCATAATTATCCCGCCAATGCAGGTAAGTGTCGCAGCACCACTGCCGGAAATTGCACCAAACATGGCGCTGGCGACGACGGCGGCAGCACTTAAGCCTCCTCTGAGATGACCGAACATAAGCTCTGCAATCTCGACAATTGGATTGGCGATCTTGCCACGCTGCATGATGTCACCGGCCATAATGAACAGCGGAATGGCCAAAAGGATCACCGAATTCATCTTCCAGTGCCCGGTGGCGAGAAACCCAGAAACATCATAGCCCGCTGTGTAGGCCAGCAGGATCAGAACCCCGCCAAAGGCCAAAGGTACGGACACACCAATTGCCAGCAGGACGCAGATCAGTAGGATTGCAATTGCGATTACCATGTCATGTATTCCCCGCGTCGATGTTTACTTGTTTCGTCGCGTCGCGGGTCTCTGCATATCGGTCCGGCCCGACCTTCAACATCAGATAGATGGCCAAGGCGCTGTAGAAGGCCATGAAAAAGAATCCCACAAAGATAGCCACTCGGGGAATGAAAAAGGGGATTTTAAGGGCGATCGTTGTCTTCCAGCGTGGATAGTCTGCGATCTCGTTCGCCAGCATCAGATACGCCCAATATAGCACGACCAGCGTGATGCCGAGTTCAATGACAGTGATCGCGATTTTGCGGAGCCACAAAACAGTGTGGTTCTCGGTGATGGCATCCAAAAGATCTGCGTTGATCTGTTTGTCATGGTAAGTGCCAAGCGCACTGCCCAGGAAATAAATCCAGAAACAAATCGGCAGCAGCCACTCTTCATAGGCAAACAGATCGCGTTCCAGAATATATCTGAAGAACACAACGCCAAAGAATGTGATCGGTAGAAGGGGCAGCGATACGACGACCAAAACTGTCTTTATCCGGATCATCAGCCGGACAAGGCCGCGCAGCCCAGGCGGAAGGGCGTCTTCAAACAAGATCATTGGATTTCTGGCCCCCAGATAAAGGGGAATGCCCACTCGTTCGTCAGAGCATTCCCCAATCGTATCATTTTAGCGGGATGAGCAGCTTACTCGGCAATTAGTTCATCCATGATATCCTGGCCGATGATACCAGCCAATTCCGGCCATACATTTTCCTTGATATGGGCGACCATTGCGGCCCGTTCTTCGGGTGTATAATCCAGAATCTCATAACCGGATTCGACCATCTGATCCATGAAACCCTGACTGCGCTCCCAGGCTTTATCGATTGCGGAGCTAGCAGCTTTTTCGGCAGCCGCCTTAACAACGCCGCGCTGTTCGTCGTTCATCTTGTCCCAGGTCTTCTGACTGGCATAGAGCGACGACGCTTCGATAAACGTATTTACCGGGATGTAATATTTCCCGATATCGGCAACCGCAAAGGTCGTGTAGGCCCATTCCGGGGTGCAACAGATCGCGCCGTCAATCACACCGGATTGCAGCGCCGGAAGCACCTCGGCCCAATTCATCGTCGTTGACCGGTATCCAATGCTTTCGACAGTTTTCTTAGCAATATCCGAACTCCAGACACGGATATTCACGCCCTTGTCGCCAAACCCGGCATGATCGGTCGGCTTTTCACTTGCAACAATGCCGATTAGGCCTTCACCAACAAGACCGAGGGAAACCAGCCCGTGATCGGCCATGATCCCTGAAAGGATTGTATTGAGCTTTGATTCGGGATTGCCATAGACGGCTTTGAGTTCATCAAACGTGGTCACCATTGCAGGCAGGTTCAGGACCTCTAGGCGCGGGTCTGTCTGGGCGTAGACAAAAGCCTGCACCATATCGACGTTGCCGCGAATGGCATCTTCAATCAGTTCCTCGCCGGACCCCAATTGCGATGCAGGGAAATACTTGGCCGTCAGCCCGACATCGGCGGCCTCTATTTCCTTGACCATGTTCTCCATGATCTCAGTGCCAAAGTGCTTTGCTGGCCAAGTGCCCGCGATGCTGAGTTTGATGTCATCAGCAAAGGCGGCTGTCGAAAGCGATAAAGCCAGCGCCAAGCTCAGAAATGGCTTTCCAATTTGTTGTATTTTCATTGATGCAAATCTCCTCTGTCATTTGTCGGGCCATCCGGCGCGATCTTTTTGTTACCTCGCAAGGTTGACTCTGAATCGCGCTATTGTCTTGTATGTATCAGACATTCAAAAGAACATATCAGACTCATTGAAAGCGCGTGATGTGACCAACATGCAAAACATCTTCCCACCACCGCCGCCCGCGCCGACGATAGAACCTGATCTGCGCGTTTCATTTATTCTGGCGCCCCGCTTCACCCTTGTGTCGTTTGCGGGCTTCATTGACTGCCTTCGCCACGCCGCAGACGAGGCCGATTTTGGCAGGCAGATCTATTGCCAGTGGGCCGTCGCCGCGCCAAATCTGGAGCCAATCGAAGCCAGTTGCGGTATATCCATCACGCCCAACGCATCCTTTAGCGAGGCCACGGACGTGGATTATCTGATTGTGGTCGGCGGCCAGTTGCCATGGAGCCTGGATTTGCCTGATGAAACGTTTGACTATCTGCGCGCTGCGCATGCAAACGGCACCAAGATCATTAGCCTGTGTACAGGGAGTTTCATCCTCGGGCGTGCAGGTCTGTTGCGTGGCAAAAGTTGCGTTATTCACGTTGAACATCGCGCCCAGTTTCAGCGCCTCTTTCCTGATACCCGGACACAGTCAGATCTGATCTATCTCGATGACAACGGGATAATTACTTGCCCCGGTGGCACCTCGGCGATTGATCTCGCCTTTAACCTGATCGAAAATCATTGCGGCAAGGCTCGCGCCATCAAAGCCCTGACATCCTTGCTGGTTGATCGCCAACGAACGTCGCATCACATGCCGCAGCGGCCGTTTGGGTATCTTACATCCTGCGGGAACTGGCGGGTTGAACAAGCGGTCACCCTGATGGAAAGGAACTTTTCGAACCCCTACAGCGTCGCAGGTCTGGCTGAGCGATTGAACACGTCTGAACGTGAACTCAACAGAGCTTTCAAAAAACATGCCCACGAGCCTCCCTCAGCGATCTGCCGAAGCATGCGTCTGACGCACGGCCATTGGTTGTTGATCAACACCACGCGAACGATCACGCAAATTTCGCTGGAATGCGGATTTTCAGACGGAGCTCATTTCAGTCGCTGGTTCAGAAAAACATACGGTGAACCGCCCAACCTTTTCAGAGCCCGACGCCAGCGTGTTGATGAGCCAATGTCTAGTCTACAGGCATAACTTTCCCCTAGGGGCTGGCGAGTGCCAATTGAGGTCAAATGGTGTTTTTGCGGCTCGACAACATATGAGTATCTGTCGCACGCCCGCCGGTTACGCAAAGAAGCTGGTTCATGGATCGACCATCAAGTTTCCAGTACATCGCGCCACGAAGCAATGTGGGTAACTATTGAAGCCCTACACTTTTGATTGCATGAGCGGCGGTCAAGAAGACCGCATAGAACTTCTGGGGCAGACCTCGATTGAGACCTATTGGATAAGGCAACATTGCTGGGCGTGGGCAACGTATCCAAGATTTCTTGCTAAACGGTCGGTCCGGGTCAAAGCGGCCAGAATTGAAATGTAGAATATGCACGCGTCGCCATTGTCGCTATGCGCTGAAATCAGATGCTACCTTTCCAAAGCCGTACGGTGCTCCCCGTCCTGCCTTTTGGTGTCAGTCTCAGCAAAATTGTAGCTTGATATCTGTCGGGATCACCTGGTTGAATGGCCGGACTCAGGCATCTTCTTGCGTTGCAAAGCATCTTTTTCCGCATCCGCGAACAAGTTTCGGAGATTTCTGCACGTGCATTCGTTGCACCTGCACAAGTCCGGTTTGTCCGGAGGCCGTGCGAAAGCTATCAAGGGCTTTTACAAATGCCAAAAATTGCCAGATTCAGGCGCTCTCCAGTCGAGCTGAACCATCAATTTAGCAATCCCGAAAACGAGCGGCGCGAAATCATGAAGAATCCCGAGTTTTAACACAGCCTCTCGGCAGAGCGGACATTGATGAAGGGCGCGGCGGATGGCTGCTCAGAGCCCAATGCACAAGCGCAGAATTTTTGCTGTGAGCGCACGCAGCGCGGAATCCTGCTGTGTCGCCGCGCAAAGCACCAAACCGGGGGGTGGCTGCGACATCGCTTTCGGTGGCGGACCCCATCGACAGAGCCTCGAATTTCAAGGCGGGACTTCCGCCCCGGGGTACTTCACTGGCCTATGTCAAAAACGGCGAGGTGCTGTTGGGCTTTCTGGTCTTTCCGCAACGGGACCTTATCTATCAGGCAGTGCGGGGCGGCGGCGGCACATGCAACGGCCTGTCCATCATGACGAGTTATCCGTTGGCACGATGCGCCGCTGGTCTCGGGTGTCGTGGGAATGCAGTCGTCAGAAGTGGTCGAGGCGATTGCGACCTCTGCAAGCACGGGCAACTCAGAAATGATCCCCGGTCGAAACAAGCAGTCCGAGATGACCAGCGCGGATGAATTGGTAGGTCCGCGAACCATCTAAAATATCTGACGTTTAACAAATTATTTTGTTAAACGAAAAAATTCACCTTAACTGAAATTATCGCGTTATAAACGTCCTAAACAAAGGAGGAATACAATGATCAAAAAATTGAATCGCCGCGTCGCTTTTGCATCGCTGACCGCACTCGGCCTTGCGGTGGGCCTTGGTGCCCCGGCATTTGCCGACAGCCATTTGCTGACCCTACGCATGTCGACCCCGGCCTCGGCCACCGACCAGCGCTCTATCGCCCTAGAAGAGGTGTTCGCCCCTGCCGTCGCCGAATTTGCTACCTATGAGCCGCACTACAATGGCTCATTGATCGCGCAGAACTCCGAGCTGGAAGCCATTGCTTCTGGTGACCTGGAAATGTCGATCACCTCGGCGCAGGAACTAGCGCAATTCTTCCCTGAATTCTCGATTTTCGCTACCGGCTATGTCCACCAGGACGCCGCGCATCAAGTTGCGGTCTTCAACGATGCGCTTATGGAGCCATTTAAGCAGACGGTCGAAGACGAGCTTGGCGTCAAACTGCTGAGCGTGATGTATCTCGGCCAGCGCCACGTAAACCTGCGTCAGACCAAAGAAGAGCTGACTGTGATGACACCTGCGGATCTGGCTGGCGTGAACCTGCGGATGCCGGGCACCGATGCATGGCAGTTCCTGGGTAAAGCGCTGGGTGCCAACCCGACTCCGATGGCCTTCACGGAAGTCTATACAGCGCTTTCGACTGGCTCAGTAGATGGTCAGGACAACCCGCTTCCGACTGTGGTTGACGCCAAGTTCTACGAAGTCACCAACCAGATCGTCCTGACAGCGCATCTGGTTGACTTAAACTATGTTGCCTTTTCGAAAGCTGTCTGGGACGGTCTGTCCGCCGATCAGCAGGCCATTGTTCAGGCCGCGGCTGATGCTGCTGCCGAAAGCGGGCGTCAGATCCAGCTTCAAAAAGAGGCCGAACTAGGGGCCTTTCTGACGGAAAAAGGTCTGGAAATCTACGAGCCAGACATGGCCGCCTTCCGCAGCCATGTTCAGTCGATGTACCTGACCACCGACGCTTCGGCTGATTGGCCCGAAGGCGTGCTGGACAAAATCAATGCGCTCGGAAACTGATCTGAGAACGACAGCGCGCGGGATCCGGTGAAACCGATATTTAACGGAATAACCCGTGGAACAGAATTCGTGGCGGCCATGATGATGGCCGCCATGTTTGCGACATTCATCCTGCAGGTCACCGTGCGCTACACCGCGCGCGCCGAATGGATCGCCGAGGCTGTGCCGTTCCTTGACCCCAACCGCCATGGCTGGACGCTGGAATTCTGCCTATTGATGTGGGTGTGGATCGTTTTCTGGGGCAATTCCTTTATCGTGCGCCAACGCGACCATGTGATTTTCGATATCGTCTACACCAGCGTGAACCCACGGCTGCGCAAGTGGTTCGCTATTATCGCATCCGTTGCTATCTGCGTCGGGTTGTTGTTGTCGCTAGAGCCGACCTGGGACAAGTTCCATATACTGCGCCTGAAGAAGACACCGACCCTGTCAAACGTCTTCGGCGACTGGATTCGGGTGCGCCACGTTTATTCGATCTACTTCGCATTCCTGTTGGTCGTGGCGCTGCGCTATGCTTGGCGCACCTGGGATATCATCCGCAATGGCGCAGATGCCGATCTGCACCATTACGACGAACTTGCCGCATCGTCTGACGACGGCCCGAGGATTTCGAGAAATGACACTTGAATTCGGGCTTTGCCTGTTCACGCTGTTCATAATGGCTGGGATCGGCACACCGATTGCCTATGCGATCCTGCTCGCCTCGTTCGTGTATCTAAACGCAAGCGGCGCCGGCGTAGGTATCGCGGGCAAGGTACTGATGGATGGGCTTTATAACAGCTTTATTCTGCTTGCCGTACCGC
>NZ_CALJXO010000256.1:0-8025 GCF_937988555.1 uncultured Boseongicola sp.
GGCCAAGGGATGGCACGTGTGGATGCGATCCGCGAAGTGCGCATACACGTCACGGAAGCTGTGGGGCAAGTCTGTCCGGGAAAAGGGGAACCTCGGCCATCACCGGATTAATACAACAGAGCCGAGCGAGAGCAGATATTCAGGCAAAGTAGCCGTGTTTTAGCTTTCACATCACCACAAATAATATTACTTGCCCTCAAGATCAAAGATGCATTCCGTGTAAAGCATTGAGACGAAAGTACTACCGATGAAAAAGCAAGAAGCTGAGTATGCAAAGAGATTGCGTGTCGCAGCCCGTTTGCGGCCCCTCCTTATTTCCCTGGTGGCCTGCCTTTTTACCATTTTCCCTCAACAGACGGTTTTTGCGCAAGACGGTGCGGAGACTGCACCGAAAGACTTCGCAGAAATTCTAGCGGATTCGGTAACTGCGGGCGTCGTCGACGAAAGCACCCGTGATCCTGTTACGGGCCTGTCCAGTGAACTGCTCGACCCGACCATCTTGCCCTCAGAGCTAGAACTCAGACTCATTCCGTTGACGAAGAGTGAACTTGAGGTTTTAGCTCCCGAGTGGCTGGAAATTGTACGCGCGAAGACAGAGAATGTCATGGCCGCGCAAATCGCAATTTCCAGAACGGATGCCGATGCAGAGGATGCCGCGCGCGAAAATTTGACTGAGCTCGTCCTTGAGCGGGGCGCGCTTTTTGACAAATACAGTAAGGTCGTTTCGGCGTGGGAGAAGAAGGGCGGGGATGCGCAGGTCATCTCAGAGTACCGTGCCTACAAATCATCGGTAGTCGTGGAAGAAACGCGAACGTCGGACTATCAGACACTTTATGCGGAGGCAGTTCGTTGGCTTGTCGACCGTGAAGGTGGCATTGCGTTGGCCATCAACGTAGCGGTTATTGTGGCGTCTCTGTTGGCGCTTCTGATTTTTGCAAAGACGATCCGCAGATTGGCGCGCGGCTGGCTTGGGCACGTCCCAAATCTGTCAAAACTGCTTCAGGCTTTTATTGTAACACTGATTTATTGGTTGGTGCTCGCGATTGGCCTCATGGTCGTTCTTTCGGCACTTGGTATCGATATCTCTCCAGTTTTTGCTTTGATCGGTGGCGCCTCGTTCATCCTTGCTTTTGCTTTTCAAGAGACGCTCGGAAATCTGGCCAGTGGCCTGATGATTATAGTCAACCGTCCTTTCGACGAAGGGCACTACGTCGATATTGGTGGTGTGGCGGGAACGGTAAAGTCAGTGAGCATTGTAGCGACGACTGTTGTTACTCCTGACAATCAGGTGATTGTCATCCCCAATAAAAATGTCTGGGGCAATGTCATCACCAATGTGACGGCGAGTAAAACGAGACGCGTCGATCTTGTGTTTGGAATATCTTACGAAGATTCAATCCCAGAGGCTTTGAAGGTAATCGAAAAAATAACACGAGCGCATCCGCTCGTCCTCGACGACCCCGAGACGATCATCCGCGTTCACGAACTTGCCGACAGTTCGGTAAACTTTATCTGCCGGCCGTGGACGAAAACATCTGACTATTGGGCGGTCTACTGGGACCTAACGCAACAGATGAAGGAGGCATTTGACGCCGCCGGTATTTCGATCCCTTACCCTCAACAGTCGTTGCATATTCGCTCTGGCAGGTAGTTCCGTCGAGGCGAGCCTGGCTTTTGCAGCCAGGTGGACTTACGTTCCAGGCGGCGACTTTTGGAACTGGGCGTAGACGACCTTTGATGAATTCGACAAAGGCTTTGAGCGCGCGTCGCCGCGTGAATCTTTAGCTCAAGGCTCGTGGCGACAAGTATTTAAGTTTTTTCGGCAAAAGTAATTTCTAAATTCGCGTTGAAAGGTACTCTCAGGGAGACACAAAGAGCGAGTGGGACTGAAGGGCGCGAATGGAATGACAACATCTCTACCGATCGAGCGTCGCTCCAAGGCGAAAGGTATTTTGTTCAGTGTAGGTCGATATTTTGGGTGGTATCTGATTGGGATATTCGCGTGCATCACTTTTACACCTGTAGAGATGGTATTGATTGACGCGCCCATGTGGCTGTTTTTTGTCCCTTTTGCTCCGATTGGTTACTTCTTTTTCTATTTCGATCTGCCGCCGCAATACGTGTTCGGGTCCAACATTTCTTACTGGACCGTTTATGTGATTGGTATTGTGCTTGTTTTACTTGGCTTTGCGTCACATTTTTTGGCGGAGGGCCGCTTCCGCGCCTGGAGCCCTCTGATGGTAGGTTTCCCATTAGGGTTTGTCGGAACTCTGGGGGTTTACTACACCGTAGCTGCCAGCATTTAGACCTGCTCCCTGTGCAACACTCTGACTTATGCTGTAAGTCAGGGCTGCGTGGCAAAGCAGTCACCTCTGCATCTTAGCGCTAAGAATGCCGCAAGAACGGGTTTGAGTTTCGGATGTACGCGTCTATCTGTGCGAATTGAAATTTGCCTATCCGCACATGTTCTCTTCGCAAGCTGTGCGGTGTCCTTGGTGCCCACGTATTGGTTTCGCACAAGCCGTGGCATGAAACCAGGATAGAGCGCGACGATCGTAGTGGTATGATAGAACGTTGTGATGAGAACTATGTGCCACATTTCTTGACTGCCGATAGAAGCAAAAGGGCGCTAAAAAATGGTCAGCCAAAGAGATTCCGGATCACCGCAATCGTTTACCAGCTCCAAGTGGCCAAGGTCTGAACCATGGTTGTAACCCATCCAATAGGCATCCTCGGCGGCATGGGGCCTGAGGCCACTGTGCTTCTTCAGCAAAAGCTAATCAAAGCGATACCCGCCCGCGACGACAACGATCATATCCCGCTTCTAATCGATATGAACCCGCAGGTGCCGTCGCGGATTGCGCACTTGATCGAGGGCACAGGCAAGGATCCCGGACCAACACTAGCAGCAATGGCCCGCCGGCTCGAAAGCGCCGGAGCCGTGGCGCTAGCCATGCCCTGTAACACCGCGCATCACTATGCCAGCGCAATTGTCGAAGCGGTCGATATCCCGCTTTTGAACATGGTCGAACTGGCGGCCGACCATGCCTATGCCACACTTGGGGTCGGGGGGCGTGTTGGAATTCTCGCCTCGCCTGCGGTGCGACGCACGCGGCTTTTCGAACTGGCTTTGGAGGCACGCGGACTTTCGACAATCTGGCCCGACGACGACGACGCGATGCTGGCTGCGATCCGCGCAATCAAAGTGAACGGACCCACGCAGGCAGCACGTGACAGGCTTCTTGCCGCCTCGGCAGAACAAGCTGCAAAGGGCGCTGAGCTCCAGTTCGTTGCCTGCTCGGAGTTTTCCATCATTGCAGACAGCGTCGCACCGGGCGTGCGTGCGGTTGATACGATTGATCTTCTGACCGAGGCCATCGTTCAGACGTCACAAGCGACATAGGCGGACACATCTGGACCCGTCAGAGCAACTCCCACAATTCCTGAGCGGTCCGGTTGATAGTCGCAGGATTGGACAAAGCCGAAATGGTTAACGCCGCGGTCCAATCCGCATCGCCGATCGGCACCACCGACCCTTCGGCAAGTTCGGCCGCAATGGCCGTCTCGGGCAACCACGCAAACCCACTTCCCTGCAAAAGCCGCCGCTTGATCGTTTCAACGAGGCTATCCACATAAATCGTATCAGCATGCAACGACCTCTTGCCCAACGTGTTTTCAACGACCATTCCCAGAAATGACGAGCGCTCATAAGCCAGATACGGCATGGGCGCGCCGCCCGATTTGGAAATGTCCCACCCGAAATTACGCGCGGGCCCGCTGGCAGCAACCGGGATCAGGCGGTCCGTCACAAGGTCCTTTCGCTCGAATGCTGCTTCGTCGACCATGGATGAGACCGTATGATGGAAGTAGCACAGCATGATATCGACGGCCCCTTCCGCCAAAAGATCACAACAGACGCTTAAGGAATCGGAAATCACGCGCGTGCGCAGATCAGGAATTTTTCGCTGCATAATTTCGATGCGGGACGCCAGATAATTGACCGAAATCGTATGAAGCGCCGAAATTCTGATGAATCGGCTGTCGCCTCTGTCAGCATCGCGGATCGATTGACGGGCCTCGGACAATTGCGAAATCACATGAAGCGCAACCGGTAGGAAGTGCCGCCCCGCGGCCGTTAATTGCACTGGGTAAGTGTCGCGATTAATCAGTGGTATTCCAACCCAACTTTCCAAGGCTTTGATTCTACGACTGAAAGCTGATTGCGTGATGTTCCGCTCGGCAGAGGCACGGGTGAAATTCAGCGTTCGAGCGAGACAGTCAAAATCAAGGAGCCAATTCAGATCCAATGCTTATTCCCACGCGACAAGAGACGGTTTTTCCGATCATAGAGAAATCTATGCAAAAAACGAATGATTTGATGACATGTTCGAATTGGCTATCGGAAAACGTCTCAACCTAGACTTGAAACCAGGAACCGGCGGGCCTTTGAAATATCGGCGTCCCGTCCGCCGTGACAGCTCGAAGGCAAGGAGGCACGACTTCGCCACACACCGCAGAGACCAAAAATTCTAAATAACGACGCCGAAAATCCGGCGCGCTTCAACAGAGGAAACTACCATGAAAACCAAGTTCAAATCACTCGGCCTTGCGGCCACGGTCAGCATTTTCGCGCTGCCTGCGTTCGCCGCCGAAGAAGTAAAGATCGGCGTTCCATCCTGGACTGGTGCTCAGGCCATTGCATATGTGCTTGGCGAAGTCGTCGAGTCGCGGATCGGCGGCACCGTCGACTATGTCCCCGGCAACAACGCCACAATTTTCCAGGCCATGGATCAGGGCAAGGGCGACATTGACGTGCACCCAGATGTCTGGCTGCCAAACCAGGAAAGCTTCACCAAAAAATACGTCGACGAGGCTGGCACGGTCACGCTGTCGTCCAACCCCTATCAGGGCAACCAGGGTTTCTGCGTTTCCGAGGATTTCGGGACCGCCAACAACGTCACGGACATTGCCGATCTGGGCCGTCCGGATGTGGCTTCGCTGATGGATAGCGATGGCAACGGTCTGGGCGAAATGTGGATCGGTGCGCCAGGCTGGGCGTCGGCCAACGTAAACGAAGTCAAAACACGTGACTATGGTTTACTCGACTTCGTAGAACCGATCCGCGCGGAAGAAAGCGTTAAAACGGCGCGCATCAAAGACAGCATCGCTAAGGAAGAAGGCTATGCGTTCTACTGCTACAAACCGCACGCTGTTTGGTTCATGTTCGACGTCCGGATGTTGACCGAACCGACATTTGACCCCGCAAAATACACAATGGTTCAGCCGTCCGACGATGCCGATTGGTACGAGAAGTCCATGGTCGCAACAAAAGACGCGCTGAAGGATGTGCAGATCGCATGGTCAAACTCATTGGTTGACCGGTCTCCTGCAATCGCCGAGTTCTTTACGAACTTCGGTTTGACAGCTGACGACGTTAGCCAGTTGGCCTTTGAAATCAGTGCAAACGGTCGTGACCCGGCTGATGTCGCAAAAGAGTGGGTGAACGCAAACTCCGATCGCGTCGACGGCTGGCTCGGCCTCTAAGGTATTCGACAGGAAAACAGGCGGTGCGGCTTTCACGGTCGCGCCGCCACTCCCCGACGCCGCGCAGGACATTCCCGTTATGACTGACGACACCGTCATCGAAATCTCCAACGTCTGGAAGATATTCGGAGCCAACGCGCAGGCCGCCCTTTCGGCAATTCGCGAAAAGGGGTTGGGAAAGGCCGAAGTTCTCGCCGAGTACAACGCAGTCGTTGGCGTCGCAGACGTCAGCCTTTCCGTAAACCGAGGCGAAATTTTCTGCATCATGGGTCTGTCCGGTAGCGGAAAGTCCACATTGGTCCGTCATTTCAATAGGCTGTTGGAACCAACGGCCGGAAAAATTGAAATCGAGGGCATCGACGTCATGGCGCTGGGACCGCGAGAGCTTCAAAAGTTCCGCAACCTGAAGATTGGCATGGTTTTTCAAAACTTCGCGCTGATGCCGCACCGTTCGGTTCTGGACAATGTGGCGATGCCGCTGGAAATCCGGCAGGTCGCCAAGAACGAGCGCATGCGTCAGGCCGCCGCCATTCTCGACATTGTAGAACTGGGCGCATGGGGCGCGAAATTCGCCCACGAGCTTTCGGGCGGAATGCAGCAGCGGGTTGGACTGGCGCGCGCATTGGCGGCAAACCCCGATGTCCTATTGATGGACGAGCCGTTCTCGGCACTCGACCCCCTCATTCGCCGCCAACTCCAGGACGAGTTTATCCGCCTCTCAAAAATCTTGAAGAAAACAACGATTTTCATCACTCATGATCTCGACGAAGCGGTGCGCATCGGTGACCGCATCGCGATCATGCGAGACGGAAAGCTGGTACAGATGGGCACCGCCGAAGACATCGTCATGGATCCGGCGGACGACTACGTGGCTGAGTTCGTCGCCGGAATTTCCCGACTGAAAGTCGTTCACGCCCATGCGGTCATGCAGCCCATCGACGCCTTTGTCGCCCAGAACGGTGCCCTTGCCGCCGAAGCCTCGCGCGTTGACCAAAATGAAACGCTGAGCACACTCATCAACCTTGCGATTGATGATGACAATCCAATCGTCGTTCAAACCGATGGCCGAGATGCAGGGGTGATCACCCGCGCCGATCTGCTGCGCACCGTGATTGAAGGGACCGAAGTATCATGACCGATCAAGGCGTAAATCCCCTCGAGGATACCGATTCAGACGCAGCCCTGGCCTATGCTGAAGAACGTCGGGAAAACATTCGCACATTCGTTCGCACGAACCCGGAATACTACATCCGAATGTTCGACAAGATCGGCGCCTCATCTCGCTTCACTCCGACAGTAAACCTATTCGCGGGTTTGTTCGGCCCGGTTTGGTTTGGCGCACGGGGCCTCTGGAACTGGGCCCTTCCTTTTCTGATCATCGAAGCTCTTGCATTTGTGCAAATCTCCCGCGGGCTTTTCGGTGATCTGGCCGCCGATGCAATGGATCGGATAGCCTCAATTGAAGGCACGCTGGAACTGCGGCGACAGCAGCTGTCTGCAGCAATAGAAAACGGTTCGGATCGGGTGGATGCCTTCCGTCGCGCGGTGGAATCGCTGGAGGCCAATATCGGCGGATTTCGCGCCGATGCAGACGCGATGGCCGCAGAAGGCCCGACGATCGCGTTGACCGGATTAGCGATTTTGGTGATCGCCAAATTGGTCGAAGCCCTTGTGGCAAACACCGCCCTTGAAACGCGCTTTTCCGATTGGCTCAGCGATCGCGCAGTACGATCTGGCCTGCCAACCTCGCAAATTGCTTTCAGTGCGGTGTTCATGGCGCTCATCGTCTTTGCCGCGATGATGCACTACAGCTTTCCGGGCCGGTTCGCGCTGCTGTCAGACTTCCCAACCGACCCGGACATTCGGCTTGTCAGTATCGATCGTGTAGAGGCTTTCTTCAATTGGGCCGTGCTAAACGGCGATGCGCTTTTTGATGCGATTACCTATTTTATCCGCCTTGTCCTTGATGCGCTTGAGATTGTCTTTGTGAGTACACCCTGGATTGTGGTGGCTGCGCTGATCATCCTGCTAACATGGCTGACCGCTGGCGTGCGCATGGCGATCTATTCCACCGCCTTTTTATCCTACATGGGCCTTCTGGGCTTTTGGGAGAAAGCCATGACAACCCTGGCCCTTCTTGGAACCGCGGCCTGCCTTTCGATCCTGATCGGCATCCCCTTGGGCATGTTCGCGGCGCGCAGACCAAAGTTCTATTCCTTCATTCAGCCGATCATGGACTTCATGCAGACCATGCCCGCCTTCGTCTTCATGATCCCAGTGATTGCATTCTTTGGAACAGGAAAACCGGCAGCCGTCGTAACAACAATGATCTTTGGTGGAACGCCCGTCGTCCGTTTGACGGTCCTCGGTCTGCGAGGGGTGCCCGAAAGCGTGCGGGAGGCGGCCATCAGTTTCGGCGCGAACAAATGGTACCTCTTAACCAAAGTCGACTTACCGCTTGCGGGGCCGTCAATCCGAGCC
>NZ_CALJXO010000257.1:0-7796 GCF_937988555.1 uncultured Boseongicola sp.
GTTTAAGAAGTCATGGCTCACCTGTCTCGCAGCGATGCGAAGACGGCGATCTATACCAAACGCGTCAAACGCGCACGCCTCGCTGAACAGGCTGCAGATCGCGTTGACGCTGCCCGGGATAACAAAGGTGTACCACGGCCTGAAAAACGTCGGACACCTAAGGTCAATACGCCCAACATAATAAGGTTTTCGGGAAACAAGTGTGTGGCAGTACGTAGGGGCTCCAAGAAGCCGCGATGACCTCAATAAAATAGGGGGAAGAGTGTACCACTGCAAGTCATATGCAGCTCAATGCTCTCAATGGGTTAACATGAGAGCGTGCCACGCAGAGGACTGTCTCGCGAGGGTGAAAAGGCAGTGGGTCCAAACATCAGGTTCTGGGCCGTCCGACATCACACTGCAGCAGGCTTCCACTCGGAGTCGATCTTGAGATCTTCATAATAGAACATGTGTGTTATTTTATTTGGCCTAACAGAATGTGGGTGCTCTGTTGCGTCGTTTGATGTTCGTCGTTTTTGATTTCTCGTACGTAATTCTTAGCACTTGCAATAACAGAACACAGATATTAGTTTATATACCATAAGGGAAACCATGTGTGCTGTTATGCCTGCCTCGACTAAGATCACGCCCGCAACTAAGAGAGAGCTTCGCAGTCTTGGAAGGAAGCTCAAACGAGCACGCTTAGTGCGGCGCTTGCCGATGGAGCTCATTGCCGAGCGAGGCGGGATATCGATACCCACCCTTCGCCGGATCGAGGGCGGCGAACCGAACGTGCGCATCGCATCGTACTTGCTGGTCATGCAAGCTCTTGGGCTGTTGAAGGAGTTCGCCAACTTCACTGACCCGCTCGACACTGAGCTTACAGATGAGCAGCTACCCCAGCGAGGGCGAAGAACATGAGCAACGTTGAAGTGTTCCTCGATGCATACGGGGAACGTCGGCGGGTAGGGCTGCTGCGACGACACGCTGGCCCTCGGCGCGAGCGCGTCACCTACGAGCACGACCCAGATTGGCTGACAGCACCAGAAGCATTCCAGTTCGACCCCTCTCTTCCCCTAAGCCGAGGAAGCCTTGCGCCTCCGGCTGGCAAAGAGATGTTCGGTACTCTCGGCGACAGTGCCCCGGATACATGGGGACGTGAGCTTATGCGCCGGAACGAACGGCGTCTTGCGGAACAAGCGGGCCGTCCGGCACGAACGCTTCACGAGATGGACTATCTACTGGGCGTCTCCGACGAAACTCGCTTGGGAGCCCTACGCTTCCGTTTTGAAGGCGACGAAGAATTTCAGTCACCACAGACACGCGGTGTTCCGACCACAATTGCACTTGCCGATCTTCTAAGCGCCTCACAGCGGATTCTTCGAGGCGAAGAGACCGACGAAGACCTCCTCATGATCTTCGCGCCGGGTTCTTCACTCGGCGGCGCGCGCCCAAAGGCTTCGGTGTTCGATCAGCACGGCAACCTGTCCATAGCAAAGTTCCCGAAAGAGACTGACGCCTACGCTATCTCGCGTTGGGAGGCCATTGCGTTGGATATGGCAAAGGACGCCGGCATTAACGTCATCGAATACGACCTTGCGGCGAGCGACAGCGGTCCAATTTTTATCACGAAGCGGTTCGACCGCATCGATGGGCAGCGCATCCCGTTCATGAGCGCCATGGCGATGACGGAACACAATGATGGCGATGATGATGGTAGTTACTTGGAGATAGTTGATGCACTTACCGATCATGGTGCTGTTCCCGATGATGATCTTAATGAACTCTTCCGTCGCATCGCGTTCAGCGTGTTGATCAGCAACACCGACGATCACCTTCGAAATCACGGTTTTCTATGGCGCGGGCGACAAGGATGGGCACTGAGCCCGTGTTATGACCTCAACCCAGTTCCTGATGGACCCCGAATACTCAAGACGCGCATCGACTACGACGACGCGACCGCCTCGCTTCAACTTCTTCAAAACGTTTCGGAATTCTTTGTTCGGAACCTTGCTGAAGCCAATGAGATCATAGGTGAGTGCGCCTTGGTAATACGCAACTGGCGACACTATGCGCAGCGTCGGCAAGCGCCACAAAATGAGATCGCCCGCATGGTGCCAGCGTTTGAACACGATGACCTCAATTATGCATTGACGCTATGATCCCGATCCCGACCATGACCATGGTCGACATCTGAACATGAACGCCGCGATGATGATACTGCTGGTATCGACGACGGCAGAGTGAACCAGAGTGAGAACGCCTCACAGGCGCACTTCCCGACCGGCTGACCTACCATGTCCACATTCTGGAAATGAACGGCGACAGCTCCCGCCTCAAACACTCCCGCCAGTCGAAGAAAACCTGAATAACAAACGCCGCGCCCGGTTTGACCACAGCTCCGCAAAGCTTCGGCGCTATTTGGGGGCGCTCCGCTATGTGTGACTATGGACAAACCTATATCTAACAAAGTGGCGCATTTTTACTCCGGCCAGAACCAGCCAAGTGGCGCACTTTTGCTCCGGCGTTTGGTGCGGTTTTAGTCCGGCGTTGACAATTGCCCTGCCTAATCAGGTAATTTGCCACTGAATATCCGCCCCACTTATACCTAAAGCCCAGTAAATCATGTAAATAAGGGGAATTCAGCGCGTGGTAGCCCGTAGGGGAATCGAACCCCTCTTTCCAGGTTGAAAACCTGGCGTCCTAACCGATAGACGAACGGGCCACAGTGCGTGGAGCGCTAGTTAGGCAAACTCCTTCGGAAGGGCAAGAGGATTCTTGCACATATTTGCACTGTCAGTGATCTCGGCGCGCTACGGCATGTGCAGGTGCGCCTGCGCCGCTTACCGAACCTGCAAAAACTGCGTCCATCGGCGATGTCTCCGCGGCCCACGATGCGGACGGTTTTGATGTCTGCGACCACAGTGGGGCAGGAGCGCTCACTCGGTTGCCCTTGAGGCATCCTCCAGCCGCAATTGAGGGATTTGCCGACCGCCCCAGTGGTTAATCTCAAGCCGCCCGGCAAGATGGAACCGCGCGCCGCCGTGGTTCATCAAAGTGGGTCCAAGGTCGCTGTCAAAGGCTCCAAAGGCAATCGCATCAAGGCGCGCGCCAAGTCCGTCGCCGACGCTGACTTTCAAATGACCTGAACCCACTTGTTTGGCGTGCAGAATTTTTGCGGCAGGAAAGGCAAATCGCGGGGCAGGGGCGCTTTGTCCGAAAGGGCCAGCCGCCTCGATCAGCTCGATTAGCTCGACCGTGGCGGCCCCCGGCATAAGCGTCGCATCCAGCCGCAGATCGCGTGGGCCACTGGCTCCGGCGCCTTGCTTGGCCAGCAATTCCGACAGCCGGGCCATTGCGGCCTCAAGCTGGTCGCGCGCCACAGTCAGCCCGGCGGCCATCCGATGCCCGCCTCCCTTCAAAAGAAGCCCCTCAGCGGCCAGTTTCTGTACCGCATGCCCAAGGTCCACACCGGTCACAGACCGCCCCGAGCCCTTGCCCTCGTGGCCGTCCAGCCCGATCACGACGGCAGGTCGGTTTGTCGCCTCTTTCAGGCGTGCCGCCACAATCCCGACGACGCCCGGATGCCAGCCTTCGCCGGCTGCCCATACCAGCGGTGCTTCAAGACCGCGTGCCTCGGCTTGCTCAAGTGCGGCGTCTCGCACGGCATTTTCTATTTCCCGGCGTTCAGTGTTCAAAGCGTCCAGCTTTTCGGCGAGGCTTTGCGCCTCGTGCGGGTCGCGCGTCGACAAACAGCGCGCGCCAAGATCAGCGCGCCCCACGCGCCCGCCTGCATTGACACGCGGCCCGAACACGAACCCAAGCGTGTAGGCAGATGGCGGTGACGACAGGTTCGCTACATCCGCCAAAGCCGCCAGACCGGGGCGCGCGCGCCGTGCCATGACCTTCAGACCCTGGCGCACCAGCGCGCGATTAACTCCGATTAACGGGGCCACATCGGCCACCGTTGCCAGCGCCACAAGGTCCAGCATCGACATCAGGTCCGGCCCCTTGGTCCCGCGCGCTTTCAGACGCCGGTTCGCATCCACCAAGACCATAAACACCACGGCTGCCGCGCAAAGATGCGCCAAATCTCCGCTTTCGTCCTGCCGGTTCGGGTTCACCACGGCCAAAGCATCCGGCAGAGTTTCTCCGCCCAAATGGTGATCAAGGATCACCACATCCGCACCTTTGGCGGCCGCAATGGCTGCGAAACTTACCGTTCCGCAGTCCACGCAAACGATCAGATCATGCTTTGCGGCCAACTCGGTCATCGCCGGTTCGTTCGGCCCGTAGCCCTCGTCGATGCGGTCGGGCACATACAGCGTCGCATCGCGACCAAGCTGGCGCAGCCAGTCCAATAAAAGTGCAGCCGATGAGCCGCCATCCACGTCATAATCGGCGAAAATAGCGACCTTCTCGCCACGATCAACAGCGGCGATCAAGCGCTCCGCAGCCAGCTCCATATCCAGAAGCGTCATCGGGTCGGGTAGCAAATCGCGTAAAGCAGGGGCCAGAAACAGATCAATGTCTTCAGGGGCAACGGCGCGCGCCACCAGTATCCGGCAAAGGGCCGGGGGCAGGCCAGTCTGCTGTTCCATGGCCTCCGCCATTCGCAGCGCATCCGCAGACGGGCCGACCCATGCCCGCCCCGTCAGAGAGGTCGTAACGCCAAGAAATCCGCCCGCAGAGCTGGTCAAGTGTCAATCGGGTGGCGGTAATTCATTCGCCGCACAGACCCGGTCTTCGACCGCATCAAAATGGTCTCGGCCGTCAGAAACCCGGGCTCGCGTTTGATGCCCGGCAGGATCGAACCGTCAGTCACGCCAGTGGCGGCAAAAATCACATCGCCCGTCACCATGTCGTCGCGCGTATAGACCCGGTCAAAGTTGGTGATGCCGGCCTTCTTGGCGCGGCCTTTTTCGTCGTCGTTGCGAAACACCAGCTTGCCAAACATCTGCCCGCCCATGCATTTCAACGCGGCAGCCGCCAACACGCCCTCGGGCGCACCACCCGAGCCCATATACATGTCGATGCCCGTCGATGGTTCGGCGCAGTGAATGACACCCGCCACGTCGCCATCAGTGATCAGCCGGATTGCGGCCCCCGTCGTGCGAATTTCCGCAATCATGTCCTCGTGGCGCGGGCGTTCCAGCACGCACACCGTGATATCTTCGGTCGAACAGCCCTTTGCCGCCGCCAGCGCGTTCACCCGCTCGGCAGGCGACATATCCATCGTCACCACACCACGCCGGAACCCCGGCCCGACCGCCAGCTTGTCCATGTAGGTGTCGGGCGCATGCAGCATTGAGCCGCGCGGCCCCATCGCGATAACGGCCAATGCGTTCGGCATATCCTTGGCCGTCAGCGTCGTGCCTTCCAGTGGATCAAGCGCGATATCCACCTGCGGGCCGGTGCCGGTGCCGACTTCCTCGCCGATATATAGCATAGGCGCTTCGTCCCGCTCGCCTTCGCCAATCACAACGACGCCCTGAATCTCGAGGTTGTTCAGCTGCGTTCGCATTGCGTCGACGGCGGCCTGGTCAGCCGCCTTTTCGTCGCCGCGCCCGATCAGGCGTGCAGAGGCCAAAGCCGCCGCCTCGGACACCCGGCCCAGGCCAAGCGAAAGCATACGGTCGTGAAATTCAGGAGCTTCAGGCATGGGTTCTCTATCCGTTAAAGGCCGGTTCCTTCCGTCCTATCGGCCACCCGGCAAGGGGGCAAGGTCTGCGCGGAGCGTGTTAGCGAGAACAGGCGCGCGGGGAGGGTGGTTTTGGGGAAGAGTGCCGGCACATAGCAATCAAGTCGTGATGCGCGCCTTGCGAACATAATGCGCTGTGCGATCAAAAATGTTTGTCCCAGGGTCCACAGGCCCCGCCCCAAATGTCGATATTCGGACACCGTGTAGCGAGATCATCCATCAACTCGAACATGGCGAACTCACAGGTCTTGTGCCCGTAGTGAAACATAATCTCTGTCTCAGGACCCCCTTCGGCAAGGTGTAGAACGTCGTTGCTTTGCGGGGACATGGCGCCAAATGCAGCCATGACTTTCTCCTGTTTGCACTGGATCATATCACCGTCGCGCCTTGCCAGGAACGAAGCTCGGTAGGCGCGTTTTCCGCGATCTCCGATGGCGCGCTCAAGCTCATGCCAAAACGTCAGCCACACTCAAGTCCCCCTATCCCTCCAAACCACACCTTTTAAGGTTTCCCCCCAAAACCCCAGCCGCTATACGCATCCGCGGTGTAAACCTCAGGGGGAAATATTTTATGGCCAACGTAGTCGTCGTCGGCGCCCAGTGGGGCGACGAAGGAAAAGGCAAGATTGTTGACTGGCTCAGCGAACGTGCCGATGTGATCGCGCGGTTTCAGGGTGGCCACAACGCCGGTCACACTCTGGTGATCGACGGCGAAGTTTACAAGCTTCACGCGCTGCCATCGGGCGTCGTGCGGGGCGGAAAATTGTCGGTCATCGGCAACGGCGTCGTGCTTGATCCCTGGCATTTGCTGAAAGAAATCGAGACGATCCGCTCGCAAGGCGTTGAAATTACACCCGAAACTCTGATGATAGCCGAGAATACGCCGCTGATCCTGCCTGTCCACGGCGAGTTGGACCGCGCCCGCGAGAACCAGAACTCTGTCGCCAAGATAGGCACCACTGGTCGCGGCATCGGCCCGGCCTACGAAGACAAAGTCGGCCGCCGCGTCGTGCGCGTGGCAGACCTTGCCGATGAAGCCACGCTAGAAGCCCGTGTTGACCGCTTGCTGGTCCACCACGACGCGCTGCGCCGTGGCCTTGGCCTGCCCGCGGTTGACCGCGACGCACTGGTCGCTTCGCTGAAGGACATTGCAAAAGAAATCCTGCCCTACGCCGCGCCCGTCTGGAAAGTCCTGAACGAACGCCGCCGTGCCGGGCAACGCATCTTGTTTGAAGGCGCACAAGGCGCGCTGCTTGATGTCGATTTCGGCACATATCCGTTCGTCACGTCCTCGAACGTCATCGCGGGCCAGGCCGCCACCGGCACAGGGATTGGCCCCGGCTCGATCGACTATGTGCTTGGCATTGTCAAAGCCTATACAACCCGCGTGGGCGAAGGCCCGTTCCCGACCGAATTGTTCGACGACGACGGCCAACGCCTTGGCGAGCGCGGCCACGAATTCGGCACCACCACAGGGCGCAAACGCCGCTGCGGCTGGTTCGACGCCGTGCTTGTGCGCCAGACTTGCGCCACGTCAGGCGTCAATGGCATATCACTGACGAAGCTTGATGTGCTTGATGGCTTTGACGAACTGAAGATTTGCACAGCTTACGAACTTGACGGCGAAATGCTCGACTATCTGCCGACGGCCGCGGACAAACAGGCACGCGTCCAACCCATTTATGAGACGATGAAAGGCTGGAGCGAAAGCACCGCCGGAGCACGAAGCTGGGCTGATCTTCCGGGCGAGGCGGTGAAATACGTCCGCCGCATCGAAGAGTTGATCCAATGCCCGGTCTCGATGGTCTCGACCTCGCCCGAGCGCGAAGACACCATCCTTGTGACCGATCCGTTCGAGGATTGAGCGGAAAAGGGACGGGCCTAGTTCGGCCCTTACGCGCCGGGCGACCAATGCCGCTGGATGAGCGCCGTCAAGCGGACGACGCTGCCGTCAACTATGAAGCGACAAAGTAAAAAACCGGACGCCGCCGAAATTCTTCGACGAAAAATCTGACGCAAATCGTTCAGAGACAGAAGGCCGGAGACCGAAGAGCTAAATAATGACGGGCACCCGAGCAATTTTGGAAGCGATGGCTTGTCTTGCCGTCCCCGCGCAA
>NZ_CALJXO010000258.1:0-41653 GCF_937988555.1 uncultured Boseongicola sp.
TCTCTAAACACCGTAAAACAAAAAAGCCCTGCCGAATTGGCAGGGCTTTCTCAATCTAAAGGACCGAGGCCTTAAGCCGTCTGGTCGTCAACTTTCGCATCCGGCGCATTCTTTGCCACGGACGCAATGCCGTTCTCGCAAGCCGAATTGCTTTCGTACATCTCGGACGTGCCGATCACCTGACCGTTCGACGCTTTCAGGTTGAACATCGGCTTACCCGACTTCGACTCCTTGCGCTCAAACCGTGCGTCGCTGGCCGAATTCTTGCGAACGGACTCGATACCGTTCATGCAGCTTGGCTTACGCTTGTAGCCTTCGCTTGCCAAAATCGTCTGGCCATTGCCAGCCTTCAGACGAAAGCGGAACTCACCACCCTTGTCCTTATAGACTTCAAATTTCCCTGCCATCCTGACTGGACCTCTTGCTCTTGGTTAATAGGAGGCACTTCGAGAGTGCGTACCGCCCACTCTACCGCATAGTTTCGTTTCGCCAAGATGCCGCAAGACGTTTTTTTTGACCAGCCCTTGCATTTGGGACTCGGCTGCGGGTTTGGTGTCGCCGTGTTCTTGCCGAGAACAATGCTATCCCCCCAACCCGAATTGTCGCGAAAGCCCGCAAATGGCTCGGCGGGTCTTCGCGTGTTTGTTTAAATTGGATTGATCCGCCTTACGGCTGCCGCAATCTCTTCACAATCGCCTCCCACCTTGATGTCACTCCCAAAGCATAAGTCTTTGGCAAACAAGGGGGCGCAGAAGGCGCAGAAAATGAGCAAAATTCATCGAATTGCAGGTCTCAAAATATCTCGTGTAGCATCGCGGGCCAAATCGACGGATCCGCTTACGGATTACTGGACGCCCGCAGACGCGCTTCCGGACCTTGAGCCGCCCGAGGACAAACTGCGCCGCAACACCCGGCATATCTTCTCTTCAGACACAATCACACTGTCCCATAGCTCTTCTATGGAAGACGTTTTTGATCCGCAGAAACGACCCGAACACAAGAACGTAGTCGCCCGGCTCACGGTCTACGTGCTCAACCTGATCGTCATGGTGATGGCGCTTCCCGTCGGCCTTGCGCTGTTGTTCTTCAATATTCTGTTCGGAGAGAACCTCCGGACGACGGCCCATGTCATCGCTCTGACTGGCATGGCAATGGCCCTATCGACGATGCCCGGCGCGAACGATCTTTTCCGGTTCATCTGACCGAGTAACCAAACGTCTTCCGGCGCACCGCATCCAATCCGGTGCGCTGATCCTCAGTCAAACTGTCGACTTTTACCATGTAGGTGTGGATCAAAAACGCCACGGCACCGCTTTTCGCCAATCGCCGCAGCGTCTGACGCTCTGATCTCAGAAACCGCGGGTTAGCTCCGGTCGTCCGAGAAGGATCGCCCTCGCGGCGCGGCGTAAACAACTCCGGCGTCTCGTATAAAAACGCATTGGCCCGCCACATCGGATACCCGACCTGTATCCGGTCAAACAGCCGCTGCACCCGCCGAGCCGTGTCGTCGTCGTACTCGGCGACCGGGCGGTGAATACGCACCAAAGGCCGCCCGATCTTTTCCGCCAGCGTCCATGCCGACGGAAAACACAAAAGTGCGCCCGTCAGGATATGCCCATCTGGCCCCGGCTGCATCAGGCAGACGTCCTCCTGAATGAGACGCCCCAGAGTGATCAAGGGCGCCTCGCGATCTAAACGGACCTCAACCCCATCCGGGCGGACAACCACGTCGCCATCGACGCGATAATCAGGCTGATCCGCCAGGAACGCCAGACCCAGATCCAGACACTCCTCAGCGGCGGCACGCCCTTCCGGCAATACCGCGTGCACCGCCTTTGGTCGGTCGGCGATGAGGTGGTCGCGCAACGCCATTTGGCCGGAAAATGCCTCGTCCACCAGCAACCATGTCGCGGGATTCAAGACCTGAATTCCCGGCATTTTCCACGTCTGTGGCTGCGACCAAGGCGCATGCGGCAAACTGTTTTGCAAAACGTAAGAATCCATCCGCCTGACTTAGCCGGACAACCAGACCTTCGCCAGTGCGTGTCGCAGACGACCCCTGCTCGTGTCGGTTTCGCATGTGACGACACCGAAATCTCGGACAATCCTAAAAGGAACAAAGGACCGGCGATGAACCAGCATTTTAGCGACTCCCGCAAAATTGATCCGACCCGTGCCGCGACCCTTGGCGATGGCACTCCGAACGACGCCAATCGGATTGAAATCGGCCCGACACGCCTTGCGTTCGGCGAATGGCACGCCGCGGGTCTCGACCTGCCAGACCTTGCTGAAATGCGTCGCTATCGCTGGCAACGCCTGACCGACCATATCGTGGATCGCGACTATGGCGGCCTATTAATGTTCGACCCCCTCAACATCCGCTACGCTACCGACAGCACCAACATGCAACTGTGGAACACCCACAACCCGTTTCGCGCCGTTCTTGTCTGCGCCGACGGCTACATGGTAATCTGGGATTACAAAAACGCGCCCTTCCTGTCGTCCTTCAATCCCCTTGTGCGCGAGGCCCGTGGGGGGGCATCGATGTATTATTTCGCAAAAGGCGACAAGATCGAAGAAACGGCGGAAACCTTCGTCGGCGAGGTCAAAGAGCTCTTGCGCGAGCACGGTGGCTCCAACAATCGGCTTGCGGTCGACAAAATCATGGTCCCCGGCTACCGCGCGCTGGTCGCGGCCGGGATCGACGTTATGGAAGGCGAGGAAGTCACTGAGAAAGCCCGCAGCATCAAAGGCCCGGACGAAATCAAAGCCATGCGCTGCGCCTCTCATGCCTGCGAAGCCTCGATGTACGCGATGGAGGACTTCGCGCGCGCAAACGTGTCGCTTGGCAACACAAGCGAAGACGACATCTGGGCGGTTCTGCACGCCGAAAACATCAAGCGTGGCGGGGAATGGATCGAAACCCGGCTTCTGGCCTCGGGTCAGCGCACCAACCCGTGGTTTCAGGAATGCGGCCCCCGCACGACCCAGAACAACGAGATTATCGCCTTTGATACCGACCTTGTCGGCAGCTACGGCATCTGTGTCGACATCTCGCGCACATGGTGGATCGGCGACCAAAAGCCGCGCCCCGACATGATCGACGCGATGAAGCACTCGGTCGAACACATCATGACCAACATGGAAATGATCCGACCCGGCGCACGTATCGAAGACATGTGTCGCAACACCCACGTACTTGATGACAAATTTCAAGCCCAGAAATACGGCTGTCTGATGCACGGCGTCGGCCTTTGCGATGAATGGCCACTGGTCGCGTATCCTGACAAAATGGTGCCGGGCGCGTTCGACTACGAGCTTGAAGCCGGCATGGTCCTATGCGTGGAAGTGCTGGCCGGCGAAGTCGGCGGGGATTTCTCGATCAAACTGGAAGATCAGGTCTTGGTGACCGAAGACGGCTTTGAAAACCTGACGACATACCCATTTGATCCAGCCTTGATGGGGGAGAGCTAAGCCCTCTCAGTGCCAAGGCATCACCCGCCAATTCCGGCGGCCCACGTGACCGTATCGACCCCAATAAACCGCCGCATCCGGTCCAACTCTGACGTCAGCCTTTCATGGCGGCTGGCGGGCCAGCGAACGCCGTCCTCCGGCCAAAAGCCGATCACTGACAAAACAGATTTCTTACGATCGGCCTTGATCTCGATCCGGCCCACAAACCGGCTCCCCTCAATGATTGGAAACACGTAATACCCCCAGATGCGTTTGGCCGCAGGAACAAACATTTCCACCCGGTAGTCGAACCCGAACAATCGGCTCAGGCGGTTGCGGTCGCGGATAACCGGATCAAATGGATTGAGAATCCGAAGCCGGTTTGTCGGTGGCGTCACCGCAGCCAGCCGTTCCTCGATATTTCCTGGTGCATACCCTTTAACCCACGCGCCCTGCGCCGTTTCGATTTCCACCGCCTGAAGCTTGGACCCAGAGTGTTCCAGCCAACCGCGCACTTCCTTGGCGCTTACCGCGTCCCAGTATCGCTGAACATCACCGGGCGCACCGAACCCGATACGGTCCAATGCGGCATGACACAGCCAGTCGACCTGATCGTGATCCGTCAATCCACCCTCAGACAGGGCCTGTGGGAACACACGCTCGGCAAGGTCATAATACTTGTTGAAATGCACCCTGTGGCACGTCGCAAGCTCGCCGCAATACCACATATAATCCAGCGCCAGTTTGTGCGGCGGGCGCGACCACATTTCCTTCGGCCCGGTGATCTTCGTGTCAAAGGCCTGGGTCGACAAAGCCCCCTCGCGGCGGATGCGTTCTTTGATCGCGTCCCGCGCCGCCAAATCCGGCAGGCTCTTCCACCATCCCCCACGATCCATCTGCGCTTTCTTCCGACGAAACTGCCGCTCCCACATCGGCAAGTAGTCCATCGGAATAACCGAGGCATCATGCGTAAAATGCTCGAAAATCGATCGGTCCTCGGCAAGTAATTGATCAAGCATCGGCTCGCGGTAGTTCTGATTGCGGCTCCAAAGGATGTGGTGATGCGCGCGGGACACGACCTGGATCGAGTCCAATTGCACGAACCCAAGCTTCTTTATCGTCCCCAATACGTCAAGCGTACCAGTCGGCGCTAAAGCAAGTCCCTGCGATGTAAGCCAAAGCTGGCGCGCCGCTTTGTTATCAATCCGTAAAGGTTCCATCCGCTCCACCTCGCGTGCCGAAGGAGCCGCAGTGAATGCGACGGCACGGCACAAGTCCAGTCCCGATCAGCCCAGCCGAATCAAAAACCTGACGTAGGGGCCATCCTACGCCCCGTAACTCTCAGCCCAAAGATGGTGACGTTCTTGCGTAAGTTCACCTGCCTGAGACATCTCGTGCCCTATACATCACGACGTTGACCGGGTAGAGGCGGCCCAACAACGGCGCGCTCGAAACGTGCGCCGCCCATGACTCATTCAGATACCGGAAGTAGAATAGCCGTGAAACAGGCTCTTGCAGATGCTTTAGAAGCACGTGGATACACCACACTCACCGCCGTTCAGGAAGCAGTGACCGATGCCGAAGTGACTGGCAAAGACCTGCTGGTCTCTGCTCAAACTGGCTCGGGCAAGACGCTTGGGTTCGGCCTTGCGATTGCGCCAAACCTGCTTGGCGACGCAGAAACGTTTACTTCTGCAGGGGCGCCTCTGGCTCTTGTCATCGCGCCGACCCGGGAACTTGCGCTGCAGGTCAAACGGGAATTGGCGTGGCTTTACCAAAAGGCAGGCGCGGTTCTTGCCTCTACCGTTGGCGGCATGGACATGCGCGATGAACGTCGCGCCCTGGCACGCGGCGCCCACATCGTTGTGGCGACACCCGGTCGCCTGCGTGATCACATCATGCGCGGTTCCATCGAACTTGGCGGGCTGAAAGCGGTCGTCTTGGACGAAGCCGACGAAATGCTCGACCTCGGCTTCCGCGAGGACCTTGAGTTTATCCTCGAACAGGCCCCGAGCGAACGCCAGACGCTGCTGTTCTCGGCCACAGTGCCGGCCTCGATCGCGAAGCTTGCCAAAAGCTATCAAAATGACGCCGTGCGAATCGCAGCGACATCCGGCGCCTCGCAACACGCAGACATCGACTATCGCGCGCTGCGCGTGTCCGCGCGTGACGGCGAGAACGCCATCATCAACGTGCTGCGCTACTATGAGGCCCCGAACGCCATTGTGTTTTGCAACACGCGCGCCATGGTCAACCGCCTGACCACCCGCCTGTCAAACCGCGGCTTCTCGGTCGTTGCCCTGTCAGGGGAGTTATCCCAAAACGAACGCACCCATGCGCTTCAATCCATGCGTGACGGACGTGCACGCGTTTGTGTTGCGACCGATGTGGCGGCGCGCGGTATCGATCTGCCGAACCTTGAACTGGTGATCCACGCCGAGCTGCCAACAAACCAGGACACCCTTTTGCACCGCTCGGGCCGAACTGGCCGCGCTGGGCGCAAAGGCGTCAGCGTGATGATCGTCCCGCCTGCCGCAGCCAGAAAGGCCGAGCGCCTTCTTAGCTGGGCAAAACTGCGCGCGGACTGGGCCGACGCCCCCTCTGCGGAGGAAGTCTCTGCGCGTGATGACGACCGGATGCTGGCCGATCCTGACTGGATGTCTGAGGTCGAGCCTTCAAACCTTGAGACCGTCGACAAACTCGTCGCAGCCTTCTCAGCTGAACAGATTGCGGCGGCTTACGTTCGCCTCTACCGTGAACGCCATACAGCTCCAGAAGAACTCTCGGACGTCTCAGAGCCGGCCAAGCCTCGCGCCGCGTTTGGGCCAAGTGTCTGGTTCTCGCTTGAAGGTGGCCGCGCAGCCTCAGCTGAGCCGCGTCGCATCCTGCCGATGCTGTGCAAGCTGGGTAACCTGTCGCGCGAAGACATCGGAGCCATCCGCATTCAGCCAGACTCTTCGCTGATTGAAATCCGCGAAAGCGCCGCAAAGAAATTCGTCGACGCCATCGGCCCGAAAATGACCGTAGAAGGCGGCGCGAAACTCGCCCGTCTTGCAAGTCCGCCGAAACTTGATCGTGGCCCACGCCGGGACGGCCCGCCGTCGAAAGATAGAAAACCGCGTTCCTCGGATACGGCTGCTCCTGCCTCCGTTAAACCTGCAAAACCCGCAAGCCATGGTACCACGAAGCCCGTCGACTGGAACGATGATCCGGCACCTCGCGTCAAAAAGCCCAAGGCTGGCGCAAAGCCAACAGGCGGCGCAAAGCCAAAGCGCGACTTTAAGAAGCCTCCAGAGGCTGGAAAAGCTGAACCGTGGAAACCGCACAAACCGAAATCGACCGGGCCAAAAGGCGGGGACGGGAAGCCAACCCAATCGGGCGGCCCGAAGACCCCTGCGGGAAAACCTTCCAGCAAGAAAAACCGCGCGCGCCAAATGGCTAAGGGGGGTGGTGGCGGCACAGGCGCCGCGGCCCGTCCGCATCGGTCGTCAAAACCAAAACCGAATAAGAACAGCGGCAATAGCTAAGCCACGAAGGCGTTCGATCAGCCGTTTTCTTTCATCAACCGCGCTTTCTGGCGGTTCCAGTCGCGCTTGGCCTGCGTTTCACGTTTGTCCGGCGCGGCCTTACCCTTGGCGATACCGATCTTCACCTTCGCCTTACCGCGATGGTTGAAATACATCACCAACGGCACAAGCGTCATGCCCTTGCGCTGCGTCGCGTTCCACATGTCTGAAAGCTGCTTTTTCGACACGAGCAATTTGCGCCGACGCCGATCCTCATGGCCGAACATTGCCTGCTTATATGGCGCGATATAGCTGTTCACCAACCACAATTCGCCATCATCGACTGTGGCGTAGCTTTCGGCAATATTCGACTGACCCGTGCGCAGAGATTTGACCTCTGATCCCATCAGCATGATGCCACACTCAACATCATCCTCGATGGCATAGTCGTACCTTGCGCGCCGGTTCTCGGCGACAACCTTGTAGTTGGGATTGTCTTTTTCTTTTGCCATTATCGAATGCAGATAGGCGCTCGGACGATCCAAGTCCAGTCCACTTGACCTTGCCGCTCAGGCGCGGAACATAGCGGACATGTTTGCACAACTCTTCATCGGCAGCCTGCTTATTCTCTGCTCAATCATGATCGCGACGACCTCGTGGTGGGCGCTTGAGGCGATCCTAATCCGGCTGCATGGATGGTCGGTCCGACCACCGCACGGGCCAAAACTGGTCGCTATCCTGTCGCTTGCGCTGTTTTGGACATTGTTGATGATGACCGTGTCGGTTTGGCTATGGGCGATATCGCTTTATTGGCTGGATATATTCATCACCCTCGAAGCATCTGTCTACTTCGCGCTGGTGGCCTTCACCACGCTTGGCTTCGGCGATATCTTACTTCCGCAGGAATGGCGCCTGCTCGGCGGCTTGGCCGCGGCCAACGGCCTTCTCGTGTTCGGGCTTCTGACGGCTATTCTCGTGGAAATTCTTCGGGATACCCGCGCGCGTCAACGCAAATACTAACGCTGCCCACGCGCCAGAATATAAAGCCCCGACGCCACAATAATCGCGCTTCCTAGCAGCATCTGCGGTTCAAGCACTTCACCGAAAACCAAAACACCAAAGCAGACTCCGAAAAAAATCCGCGAATAGCGAAACGGCGTCACAGTTGACACATCGCCAGTGCGCATCGCGCGGGTCAGGGACGAATAGCCGACCACACCAAACATGCAGGCCCCGATCAAAGACAGCCAGACGCCCGTCGGCCAAACCAGTGCAGCACCTTCCCAGATCGAAAACCCGACGCCGGCAATCAAGATCATCCAGAAGCCCCAGACCCCCAGAACTGACCCGCTCAACGTCTTCGGCGCGGCCCGTGTTGCAAGGTCCCGCCCCGCAAAGCCCAGCATCCCCAACACCGCAAGAAGCGACAAAGGCGCGAAGCTTTCCGCCCCAGGGCGCAAGATCACCAAAACCCCAGAAAGCCCGACCAAAATCGCCGTCCAGCGCCGCCAACCCACTGCCTCGCCAAAAAATAGCGCAGCACCCGCGACCACGACAATTGGCGTCGCCTGCAAAATTGCTGTCGCCGACGATAAGGGCGTCAACACAAGCGCCAGTGTGAAAAACAGCCGCCCCATGATTTCGAAGGCATTGCGCACCAACATCGTGCGCTCGACCACCGCGTGCGGAAATAGCGATTGCCCCTGTGAGATCGCCAAGGCGGAAAAGATCAAAGACCCGCCCAGCCCGAACCAGATCATTACCTGACCAATTGGAACCGTCGCAGCCGCTGATTTCAGAAACATATCCTCAACCGCAAACCCGGCCATCGCGGCAACCATCCAAAGGCTGCCGGTCAGGTTCGCATCTGTGATGCGGGAACGGCCCGCGTTCAGTTGATTAGTCCGGCAAACACCATAGCCTCTTTGATCTTTGCTTTCGTGCTATCCGTGACAGCCAACAACGGCAGGCGCACGTCTTCCGAACACTTACCCAATAGCGACAGCCCATATTTTACACCGCAAAGCCCTGGCTCGGTAAAAATCGCGTCATGCAGCGGCATCAATCGATCCTGAATGGCCAGACCGGTCTTGAAATCGCCTGCCAAAGTGGCGTCCTGGAACGCGGCACACAACTTCGGTGCAACATTCGCCGTCACCGAAATACACCCGTGGCCGCCATGCGCGTTAAACCCAAGCGCCGAAGCATCTTCCGCCGAAAACTGCAAAAAGTCCGTGCCGCACGTTCGGCGCTGCTTGGAAACCCGCGTCACATCCGCCGTCGCATCCTTCACACCGATGATCCGCGGCAGCTTCGCCAATTCCCCCATCGTTTCCGGGCTCATATCGATCACCGAGCGTGGTGGAATGTTGTAAATGATGATCGGAATATCCGCAGCATCGTGCACCGCTTTGAAATGCGCATAAAGCCCGGCCTGCGTCGGACGGTTGTAATACGGCGTCACCACCAGAATCGCATCCGCTCCAACCTTCGCGGCATGTTGCGCCAAACGCACACTTTCAGCGGTGTTGTTCGATCCGGCTCCGGCAACCACTGGAATCCGCCCAGCAGCCGCTTTCACCACAGCTTCGACCACCGCGTCATGCTCGGAATGGCTCAACGTCGGGCTTTCCCCTGTCGTGCCCATAGGAACAAGGCCTTTCGAACCCTGTCCAATGTGCCACTCAACAAGGCGCTTCAGCGTGTCAAAATCCACTTCGCCATTGTGAAATGGAGTAACAAGCGCCGGCATCGACCCTCTTAGCATGACACGCTCCTTAAATGTATGTTCGCTGTGGTTTTACCGCGCGCGGACATTATCCTTGAAGGGATGAATTGCCAAGGCACCGTGACTTGGTTTAGACAGAACCTGCTGAGGGGCAAAGATTGAGCGGACCTGCATCCATGATCAAAACCCTTTTCACATCGATTTTCTTGATTTGGATAGGAATCGGAGCGCCGGCGCAAACCACGCGCGAGGCCGAAGCTTTGTCGCGCGCGTTTGACGCGATGAAGGCTGGAGACTGGTATGGTTCCCTGCGCACCGCCGAAGGCATCAATCCTGTCGCCCGCGACATTATCGAATGGCACCGCCTGCGCGCGCGGCAAGGCGATTTCGACAGCGTCCTGCGGTTCCTGGACCGCCGCCCAGACTGGCCAGGCCTTTCCTACCTACGTCAACGCTCCGAAAGCACTTTGCCGCTCTCGGCCCGCGCCGATGACGTGATCCGTTTCTTCCGCGGTGCGCACCCGCAAACTGGCACCGGCGCCGTCGCGCTGATCGCGGCCTTCCGTGCAAAAGAAATGAACGCCGACGCTGAAACCGAAGCGCTCCACGCCTGGCTCACCCACCGTCTCTCCGAGGCAGACCAAACGAAATTGCTCACGTGGTATGGCCGCGCGCTTGCTCCACACCACGCCGCCCGGATCGACATGCTCCTCTGGCGGGGGGCCGACCAAGACGCTCGTAAAATGATCCCGCTGGTGCCCAATGGCTGGGCCGAACTCGCTAATGCTCGCCTTGCATTGCGTGCGGATAAAAACGGCGTCGACGGCCTTGTGGCCGCCGTCCCCAAAGCCCTCACCGATCATCCGGGCCTGCTCTTTGAACGTATGCAATGGCGCGCCCGCAAAGGGCGCAACGACGGCGCAATCGAGATCATGCTCGCCCAAAGCCCAGACCAACTTGGACAACCCGATCGCTGGGCCGGATGGCGGCGCAGCTTTGTGCGTAGCGAAATGCGGGCCGGGCGCACGACCCAGGCCTACAAACTCGCCTCCGTCCACGGCCTCCAGGCAGGCTCAAGCTTTGCCGACCTCGAATGGCTCTCGGGCTACCTCGCGCTTACGTACCAAAAAGACCCGAAGACAGCCCTTGGTCACTTCCTGCGTTTCCGGGGATCAGTCGACACGCCGATCTCGCTCGGCCGCGCAGGCTACTGGGAAGGCCGCGCGCACGAAGCCTTGGGAGATGCCGAAAACGCAAACCTCGCCTATGCCTTTGGAGCCGAATACCAAACAAGTTTCTATGGCCTCCTTGCCGCAGAAAAAGTGGGCCGCCCGATGGATCCGGCCCTTTATGCACCGGTGCCGCTTCCTGACCTCACAAACGCAGGTTTCGCCGAAAGCTCGGTGTTTGCAGCCGCGCTTATCCTTGATGCTGCGGGCCAAAAAACCCTCGCCAAACGCTTCCTCACCCACCTGACCGAGTCCCTTTCGGAAGGCGACATCATTCGGCTCGGGGCTTTCGTCAACGCCAAGAAGGAACCGCACTACGCCACGATGATCGGAAAGCGCGCAGCCTCCTTTGGCATCACGGTGCCCTTCGTGTACTACCCGGTCACCGACCTCGGCGTAGACCCGATGCCGGTTCCGACAGAACTGGCCCTCGCCATCGCCCGCCGCGAAAGCGAATTTGATCCCATTGTCACAAGCGGCGTCGGCGCGCGTGGCCTTATGCAAGTGATGCCCGCAACTGCCCGCGAAGTCGCGGGCTTCCTCGAAATCCCCTACGACGCTGACCGCCTTCTTGCGGACCCGGTCTACAACGCCCGGATCGGAACCGCCTATCTCGACGAATTGATGACCGTTTTTGATGGCAACATGTTGATGGTCTCGGCGGCCTACAATGCAGGCCCCAGCCGCCCTCTGGGCTGGATGCGTGAGCGTGGCGATCCCCGCCGCGGCGAGGTCGACGTCATCGACTGGATCGAACACATCCCCTTTAATGAGACCCGCAACTACGTGATGCGCGTTGCCGAAAGCCTGCCCGTCTACCGCGCCCGCCTCACAGGACAGCCGCAGCGCATGAACTTGTCACAGGAACTTATGCTTATGCCGGGTCACTCCCGGGCTGCCGCGAAAGGTCTGCTTGTACGCCCCAAGGCCCGCCCGGCATTGCTCACGGACTGATCGGGTATCGCCCGGCGCATTAACGGCCCTACAGCCCGGGCCTTGCACCGTGACATGCGTTAGCAAATCCGTCCCACCAGATCTTTCTGCCGATACATCTTTGCCGGACACCTCCAACGTACCAAAACGCTGAGGGCTCACTTTCCGGCGTTACCCCTAATACCCATTAACCTTAATTGCGGTTCACCTTAACGCGCGCGCCACGCCCCTCCTTCTTTGGGTCCAAAAAAAACCGGGGAGCAGCGAAAGCGGCGGGGGCAGCGCCCTGCAAAACCCTCACCGAAGCGCGCGTCCCTTCACAATTGCATCCGGACCAAATCGTGCACGAATGCTATCCGACGCCCGCTCTGCTCCCGCACGCACACCGGCCCCCGGATCCAAAAGGTCCCCCTCCACGTCCGCTGTGGCCGCTGCGGACAAATGCGAAATACCGACGCCAAGCAGACGAAATGGCCCCTCATTGTCCACTTGATCAAACAGCCGGCGCGCCGTGCGATAAATCCGATCCGCAATCTGCGTCGGACTCCCCAGAGACACCCTCCGCGTCAGCGTCGAATGGTTCGCCCGCTTCAACTTCAACGTCACCACACGCCCCGCCTTGTCCTTCGCTTTTGCCCGGTCCGCGACATTTTCAGCAAGCCGCCAGATATGCCCGTCAAGGATATCCACGTCGCTGGTATCTTCCCCGAACGTCGTCTCATTCGAGATTGATTTCACCGATGCACTTGCTGACACACGGCGCCTGTCTTCCCCGCGCGCCAGATGCCAAAGCCGCTCGCCCATCCCCCCAAAACGCGCGACCAAATCCACCTTCTCCCAGCGCAGTAAATCCCCAAACGTTCGTATCCCGGCCTTGTCCAAAGCCGCTTGGGTCTGCCCGCCGACGCCCCAGATCAAACGCACTTGGCGGTCTTGCAGAAACGCAGCAGTTTCCGCCTTCCCGATTATCGAAAACCCCCGAGGCTTATCCAAATCCGATGCAACCTTTGCCAAAAACTTGTTGTGTGACAAACCGATAGACCCGGTCAGCCCCAGCTCGTCTTCCATTCGCTTCACCAAACGCGCCAACATCACTGCGGGCGGTGCGTGGTGCAATCGCGCGGTCCCGGTAAGGTCTAAAAACGCCTCATCCAAAGACAAAGGTTCCACAATCGGGGTCATGTCATCCATCAGCGCGCGAATGCCCCGCGACGCCTCGACATAGGCGCTCATGCGCCCCTTCACCACCACCGCGTCGGGGCAAAGCTTCAGCGCCTGAAACATTGGCATTGCGGACCGCACGCCTCGAATGCGCGCGATATAGCACGCGGTGGAAACTACCCCGCGCCGCCCACCGCCGATGATCACGGGCTTGTCGCGCAGGCTGGGATCGTCACGTTTTTCGACGCTTGCGTAAAACGCGTCACAATCCATGTGCGCAATCGACAGATCGAACAATTCAGGATGCGACATCACACGCGGCCGCCCGCAATCAGGACAGCGGCTCCCGGAGTCAAAAGTCGTGAGGCAATCGCGGCAAAGGGCGGGCATCGGGCAAACGCTTAGGCTAGGATGACCCCAGACTATCGAACCGGAGCCCCCTGTGACAGAGCCTTTCCACGGCGCAAAAATTGCCATTCTTGTCGGCGATCAGATCGTCACGATATTGCGCGATGACATCCCGACAATACCCTGGCCCGGCCACTGGGATTTACCCGGCGGTGGTCGCGAAACAAGTGAAACACCCACAGAATGCGCCCTGCGCGAGCTTCACGAAGAGCTTGGTCTGATACTCGACCCCAAACACATAACGTGGTTAAGGCGGTATCCATTACCCCCAAGTTCTGTCTGGTTTCTCGCCGCTGAATGGCCCGGCTTTGACGCCTCAAAGGTAAATTTCGGCGATGAAGGGCAGGAATGGCGCCTTGCGACGCTCGGGTGGTTCCTGAATCACGACAGGACTATCCCTTATCACAAAGAGCGTCTGCTCGAGTATCTCGAACAGCGAAAGCCTGACTGTCGATGATCCATTTGAAAATATTCTTAGACACAGAACGCCTAGTATGGCTTGATCTGCTATTTCATGAAACGACCTGAATCTACGGGCAAAATTCGGGTTGTTGCACTGCAAACACGGGCGGCATGCATTCACGTCTCCAGTCCATAAGTCATTGAAACGACGCAATCCAATCCCCATATTCCTTCAATAAATAACAAAAACTATGGGACATTTGATGGAAGAAATTTTTGCAACGCTTGGCGGCGGCGGAATTGCGACGCTTCTTATTGCGGCGTTCATCATTATCTGCCTCTACAAAGGCATCCGGATTGTGTCGCAGTCCGAAAAGCACGTTGTGGAACGCTTTGGACGTCTGCGCTCTGTTTTGGGACCGGGTATTAACTTCATCGTGCCATTCCTCGATCGCGTTGCGCACCAGATTTCAATCCTCGAACGGCAACTTCCAAACGCAAGTCAGGACGCAATCACCGCAGACAACGTGTTGGTGCAGGTTGAAACAAGCGTGTTCTACCGCATCACCGAGCCTGAAAAGACGGTGTACCGAATACGTGACGTGGACGCTGCGATCGCGACCACTGTCGCGGGGATTGTGCGTGCCGAGATTGGCAAGATGGAACTGGACGAAGTGCAGTCCAACCGTTCGACTCTGATGTCGACGATCAAAGAAGCGGTCGAGGGACAGGTCGACAACTGGGGCATCGAAGTGACCCGCGCAGAGCTTCTCGACGTCAATCTCGACCAGGCGACCCGCGATGCCATGCTTCAGCAGCTAAATGCCGAGCGTGAACGCCGTGCCGCTGTAACGCGCGCCGAAGGTGAAAAGCGCGCGGTTGAACTGAACGCGGATGCCGAACTTTATGCCGCCGAACAAGGCGCCAAGGCCCGTCGTGTTCAGGCAGATGCCGAAGCCTATGCGACAAGCGCGGTGGCGCAGGCCATTCAGGACAATGGCTTAGAGGCTGCACAATACCAGGTTGCTCTTAAGCAGGTTGAAGCGCTCAATGCGCTTGGGGCAAGCCCCTCAAGCTCGACCATCGTTGTTCCGGCAAATGCGCTGGAAGCCTTCGGCGATGCGTTCAAAATGCTGAAAGGTCGTGGATAATGCTATCAACGTGGTGGACATGGATTATCGCCGCGATGGTCCTCGCGATCCTCGAGGTGTTCCTGCCGGCGCAAATACTGCTTGGCTTTGCCATCGGCGCCGTTGGCGTCGGGCTTGGCCTGCTGATCGTTGTGCCGGGACTGGCCGGTTCATTCCCGGCGCTGATGCTGGCTTTCGCGGTTATGTCGCTCCTTGGATGGCTCGTTTTGCGTCGGGTTCTTGGCGTCTACAAAGGTCAGGTGAAGGTCTGGAAACGCGACGTCAACGAAGACTGATTGCGTCGCGGGCCCAGTTTTCGACTACTGCACGTCGCCAAACGCTACCTCAAGCCGCGTGATGGCTTCGATCATAGCCGTACGTGGAAGTGCCACATTATATCGCAGATGCCCGGACCCACCGATCCCAAACTGAGTGCCAGGGCTGGGGATGACTTTGGCGTCCTGTGCCGATCGTTTCAACAACTCGGTATCAGCCATGCCCAACCCTTCGAAGTTGACCCATGTCAGATAAGTAGCGTCCATATTCATAACGGTCACACCCGGGATCGCGTCCATACGGTCCTTAAAGATACGGAAGTTTTCACCCAGATAAGCCTGTGCCGCGTCCATCCAGTCGTGGCCACCAGCGAACGCGGCCTTCATCATCACCATGCCGTAGCGGTTCGGCGTGCTTTCCCGGTCCAGAATGACAGGGGCGACCCGCTTTCGCATTTCGGCGTCCGGATAGATCGCGATACCGGTCTCGGCGCCGGCGATATTGAACGCCTTTGACGCGGCCGTCAGGATCGCAATCCGGTCCGCATGTTCAGGGGCTGCGACAAGCGTCGGAACAAAGGTCACGCCCGGAAACGTCAGATCCATATGAATCTCGTCCGAGATCAAAAAAAGATCATGCGCGGCACAGAAATCGGCCACGGCGCGAAGCTCCTCAACGCTCCAAATCCGGCCGCCGGGATTGTGGGGCGAACACAGTGTGACGATCTTTTCATGTCCCTTTAAAGACGCGGCCAGCCCCTCAAGGTCCATCATGAAGCGGCCGTCTTCAATCACCAGAGGGCTTTCTACCACAACGCGGCCCATCGCTTCGATCTGCCGGAAAAAGGCATGATAAACCGGGGAAAACACAATCACCCCATCGCCAGGCTCGGAATAGGCCGAAATGACATCCCCATAACCGCCGATAACGCCATGCGTGTAGCGAACCCACCCAGGATCGATCACGCAATTATGCCGATCTTTCAGCCAACCCGCGACTGCCGCGTCCACAGGCTGAGTATTGCCAAAATACCCACAATACCCACGGTCGATTTCCTCGCGCATCGCATCAAGGATCACCGGTGCCGCTTTGAAATCCATATCAGCCACCCACATCGCAATCGCAGCCGGATCATCTACGCCGTAGTTGCGCGCGATATTGTCATATTTCGAGGTGTGTTTGCCGCGCAGCAGAAGCGGAGTATCAAAGTCGAATGCCATCGTTAGTCCTTCGGTCCTTCTGAGTTAAACGGGACCCTAGCTTTATTAGCACGCGCTGCAAGGTGCCGCATGACTTGTTCGGCGCGGTAGGTTGTCTTAGATGAACGGTATGGCACTTAAATCGATCCTCATTCATCCCGATCCACGGCTAAAATCCGTGGCTGATCCGGTATCCGCGTCCGAGGTCGACAAGGCCTTGAGGCGGCTTGCCGATGACATGCTTGAAACCATGTACGACGCGCCGGGTATCGGTCTTGCCGCACCGCAGGTCGGCGTGGGCAAACGCCTGTTGGTGATGGATTGCGTCAAAGAGGAAAACACCCCACCGCGCCCAATGGTTCTGATCAACCCCGCTGTGACATGGTCGTCAGAAAATCTGAACACCTACGAGGAAGGCTGCCTTTCGATCCCGGAGCAATACGCCGATGTCGAACGCCCCGCCGAGGTTGAAGTCATATGGATCGATCTTGAGGGTGTCACCCATACCGAACGCTTTGACGGCCTTTGGGCGACCTGCGTCCAACACGAGATTGACCACCTGAACGGCAAGCTGTTCATTGATTATCTCAAGCCCCTCAGACGCCAGATAATCACTCGTAAGATGGTGAAGCTGAAACGCGAGCAGGCCCGGGCGTGATCCGTGCTATCGTGCTGTGGCCCGACCCTGTCCTATCCGAAGTCTGTGCGCCAGTGGCTCAGATCGACGCGGCAACTCGCACGCTATGCGACGATTTGCTGGAAACCATGTACGATGCCCCGGGTCGCGGCCTTGCGGCCCCGCAAGTCGGCGTTCTGCAAAGGGTGTTCGTCATGGACACCACTTGGAAAGACGGCGAACGCACTCCGCGTGTGTTCATCAATCCCGAGATCACCGACCGCTCCGAAACGCTCGTAATTGGTTCTGAAGGCTGCCTCTCCATTCCCGGCCTCGCCGCAGATGTAGAGCGCGCGGAGGCAATCACTTTGCGTTGGACCGCACCGGACGGTAGAATCTTAGTCGAACGTCTCACCGGGTTTGACGCAGTCTGCGCGCAGCATGAGTTTGACCATCTTGAGGGTCTGGTGATCTTCGACCGAGTGGCCCCCGAGCTGCGTTCGGCACTGCAAGCCGAGTACTCGCAATGACCCGCCGCCCTTTCGTGCCATGGCCCGACAACCGTTTGCGCACTGCCGCTTCGACAGTCGACACCGTGACCGACGAGATCCGGGTAATTTGGGACGAGATGGTCGAGACGATGGACGCCATGCCCGGATATGGTCTAGCCGCGCCACAACTCGGCGTCATGCTACGCCTCGCGGTCGTCGATTGCTCGACCGACCGTGGGCAGGCCATCCGGCTTGCGAATCCGGAAATCATCCAAGCCTCTGACAGCACCAGCGATTGGGACGAAGCCTCCCCGAATTTGCCGGGAATTGCCGCCAAGATCACTCGACCGGCTGAAGTTACGGTCGCGTTCACAGATATTGCGGGAAATCAGGTTACCCGTGATTTCTCGGGCCTCTGGGCAACGTCGGTCCAACATCAGATCGACCACCTCGCAGGGCGTATGTATTTCTATCATTTAAGTGGGGTAAAACGTCGGATGCTGTTGAAAAAGGCAGGGAAACTCAAGCAATGAAATTAGCATTCATGGGAACCCCGGATTTTTCGGTCCCGGCACTTGAGGCGTTGCATGCGGCAGGTCACGACATTGTGGCCGTTTATACCCAACCCCCAAGACCAGCGGGGCGCGGCAAAAAAGACCGACCCTCGCCGATCCAGCGCCGCGCAGGCGAACTGGGCCTCATGGTCCGCCATCCCAAAAGCTTCCGCGATACCGACGCGCAGGGGGCTTTCGCCGACCTTGATGTAGATGTGGCTGTGGTTGTGGCCTACGGCTTGATCCTACCGGCCCCCGTGCTCGCCGCACCCCGCCTTGGGTGCCTTAACATTCACGCCTCGGTCCTTCCGCGCTGGCGTGGGGCGGCACCAATCCATCGTGCGATCATGTCTGGTGACGCCGAAACAGGTATTTCGATCATGTCGATGGACCTCGGCCTTGATACGGGCCCGGTGCTTTTGACGAAGAAGACACCAATTGGCCCGGCTGAAACCACTGGGGACCTCCATGACCGACTGGCGGCAATCGGGGCAGAGTTGATCGTCGAAACGCTTGCAACGTTCGACACTCTGACGCCGGTTCCGCAACCGGAAGCCGGTGTCACCTACGCGGTGAAAGTCGACAAGTCCGAGGCGCGCATCGACTGGACCTGCGACGCTGATGCGGTGGATCGCCAAATTCGGGCCCTCTCGCCCTTTCCGGGTGCCTGGTGTGACATTGGTGGTGAGCGGGTAAAGCTTCTCAGATCAATCAAAGTTCAGGGTTCCGCTCCTCCCGGAAAGCATCTTGGCGCCTTCACCATTGCCTGCGGTGAAGGCGCGGTACGGATCCTCGATGCTCAACGACCTGGCAAACGCCCGATGACAGCGGAGGATGTCCTGCGGGGCATGACTTTGCCGAAAACTCTATCCTGACCCTTTTACACCCACCCTTTCGAAAATACTTTTAAGGGGTGAGGAAATAGGGACGAGCGCCTGTTTTTCGCATTTTGGGGTTCACCGGTCACAGGCGGCATTACCGCCTACGTCGCCGGAAAATGGGACTTCACCCATCACGGCTACCTTCAGGCGATCATCATCGCGACCGGCGGCGTCCTCTTACTGATCATGACGCGTGTGATGTTCGAACTTTCGTTTGGCAGCCACGGTGGAAATGCCATTGTTGGTGCCTTGGGAGCGCTGATTCTGATCCCTTCCGAAGCCATTGCCCGCAAGCGTCGCAACAAACGCTAGCGCGGCGGGCGCGAGCGATAAACTGGCAAACCCCAGCCAAAGGCAAGCGACCCTGCGCGCAGAAAAAACGTGACCAATCCAGCAACGATCAACGCCGGTCCGGTCGCAAGATATCCCGAGACGTACCACCCCGCCAAGGCGCCCAAAAACGCGGCCGTCATGTAAAGCTCGCCCTGTCGCAGTACCATCGGCACCTCATTGGCAACAACGTCGCGCAGCAAACCTCCAAACGTGCCAGTCAGAACGCCAACGATCGGGGCGACAAAACCTGATTGTCCCGTCGCCAAAGCGACCGCCAGCCCCGCAGGCACAGCAATCGAAAGCGCTGCCGCATCCAGCCAGGCAAGCCAGCGTGCGCGACTTTCAACAAGATGGGCGCTGAAAAAGACAAGCACAGCAGCGGCTGCCGCGATGAATAAGATGGCAGGCTGGTTGATCCAGAACACAGGATTTCGATCTAAAAGCAGATCGCGAACAGTGCCGCCGCCAACCGCCGTCAAGGCCGCAAAAAACAGGAAGCCAACAATATCCAGCTGCGCGCGCGACGCGGCCAACGCGCCTGTCAGTGCAAAAACAAAAACCGACGCCGCATCAAGCGCGAACGAAAGGGTCACAGGTCTTTCGAGGGTTTGAACGCCGCCATGCCTTCGCGCGCCAATTCGTCGGCGCGTTCGTTTTCGGGATGCCCCGCATGGCCTTTGACCCACGCCCAAGTCACATTATGGCCAGCCTGCGCGGCGTCCAGACGTTTCCAAAGGTCATCGTTCTTCACCGGCTTTTTCGCCGAGGTCTTCCAGCCATTGCGCTTCCACCCGTGGATCCAGCTTGTCACGCCGTTTTTCACATAGGTGGAGTCTGTCACAATAGTGATTTCCGTCTCGCGGCCCAAAGCCTCAAGCGCATTGATCGCGGCCAAAAGCTCCATCCGATTGTTCGTGGTCAAGGCTTCGCCGCCCGACAGCGGGCGTTCTTTCACGACCTCATCGCCGTTTTTTGCCTGTAACAAAGCCCCCCAACCCCCGGGTCCGGGATTTCCGGAACACGATCCGTCGGTGTAAGCGAAATACATAGTCATGTGGGGATATCGTCCAGTTCTATATAGCCGGGCAGCGCGGAAATCCGCGCCAGCCAGTCGTTTATTGCCGCGAAACGATGCATCTCAAAGCCACCTTGGGACCCTGCGGTGTGGGTGCACGCATAGAGCGCGATGTCTGCGACGCTTGGGGTGTCGCCAGCCAGCCATGCTTGATCTGCCAGGTGATCTTCCATCACCCTCAAGACCCTATGACCGCTGTCCAATAATTCGACCATTCGCTGGGGAGTCGCCAGATGGGCGCGGCTTTCGTAATTTTGCAAAGCGGCACGCACTGCAATGACTGTCTCATGGCGGTTTTGCTCGAAGAACACCCAACCCAAAGTCCGCGCGCGACCCAAAGCATCGCTTGGCATCCAAGACGTCCCGTCCGCCAGATAGCACAGGATTGCGTTGGACTCGGGCAGTGCCGTGCCGTCGTCCAAAATCAGAACCGGCACTTTGCCCATTGCCAAAGCCCCGGTCGTATGCGCGTCGGCAAGCTCGGGCGTTTCGTATTCCAGTCCGACATGGCTATATGTGCGATCCAAAAGCCCAAGCATCAGCCTGACTTTGCAACTATTACCGGACGAAGGCATGGAATAAAGCGTTAGGGTCATTTGACCTTGCCCGCCAGCAAAATGATCCACGGCGCCAGTGTTCCATCCAGCCCCTCATCGGCGCCAAAACTGCGTTCGATCACAAAGAAACCCGCGTCTACCAGTAACCCGGTGATCTCGGCGTCCGTGTAGTAAGCGTAAAACCGTCCCAGAGCATCCCGCTTTTCGCCGGTTCCTGTCTTCAAGCCTATATGAAGAAAACCACCCGGAACGATCGCCTTTGACACACGGCCCAGATGCTCGGGCATTTCTGCTTTTGGCGCATGCAGCAGAGAGAAATTCGCATAAATTCCATCGTAGGCCGCGTCTGCGTCCAAAGTCTCAAATCCGCCGACAGCCACGTCAACACCATTGGTCTTGCGCGCCAGATCTGCCATTTCAGCCGAGGCATCCAGACCCTCGGCGCGCAAACCAGCCTTGATCATGAAAGCGGTCGAGCGCCCGGTCCCACACCCCAAATCCAGCACACGCCCGTTCTTCGGAACGGCCAACATGAAGGCCGCAAGGTGTAGATCCGGCTTGGCCGTCGTGAACCGTTTCGCGTACTCATCGGCCTTTGCCGCATAGACGTTCAGTGTTTTTTCATCAGGCATCACAGCACCAGTAAGCTTAAGCTGGCCACGACCACTACGGTCAAAAGCACACGCAAGCGCATCCACCATTCAGGCGCAAGCTCCTGGCGCCAAAAATGCCAGTCCAGGGCCAAAAGTCCAAGGAACCCCGCAATCAGGTAAATTGCTGAACTCGCAGGTCCACCTCCGACAGTGAAAAAGACCCACAGTGCTGGCAATACTGACAACCCATATCCTAGGGCCGCGGCCTCTCCGGTGGCGCGGGTGGCAAATCCCCAAAGAACTCCAGACATGAACGCCAATATGATCGTGCCATATTGCAGCAAGACAAAGGGTCCGGCGAACCGTGGCCCGATCGCACGCATGCCCCATTCGGCAAGGCCCGACGACACAAGTGTGGCCGCGCCCCAAAGAAATGGGATCAGGCCAAGAAGTCCCAAAAAAAGCGGTGCGCGCGGGATCGTCATACGCGTTCCAGTGCGAGCCGCCCGGCAAGCGTGGCGAATATGGCGGCAAAGCCGCGGTTTAACCAACGCATTGCACGCTCGCTTTGAAGCAAATAGTCGCGCGCCGCGGCTGCAAAGACGCCATAGGCGACGAAGACTGCAAATGTCATCACCACGAAAACGGCGCCCATCGTCATCATCTCGAAAATGGCTGTCGCCGGGTTCCCGGACAGGAACGGTGGCAACAGGGCGAGGAAGAAGATCGAAAGCTTCGGGTTCAGAATGTTGATCAAGGCACCCTGGCGCGCAATCCGCCAGTCCGCGTCACGGTTGCGGTTGGGTTGAATGGCCATAGCGCCATCCGACCGCACGGCTTGCCAGGCGAGATAAAGCAAATAGCCAACGCCGGCGAATTTGACAGCTGTGAACAAGATCGCACTTGTGTGCAAAATTGCGGCCAACCCAAAGATCGCGGCAAGAAGATGCGGCACGATCCCGAATGTGCACCCGAATGCCGCCGCGACAGACGCACGCCGTCCCTGCCCAAGACCAAGCGCCAGAGTGTAAATCACACCGGCTCCGGGTGCGATCACCACCACAAAGGCGGTCAACAGAAACTGCAGCGTCACGTCACTGGCTCCCGCAGAACACGGGGCACTTTAAATTCGACCCGTTCTTTCGCGGTTTCGACAAGTTCCACAGTGATGTCATAACGGTCCCGGAACGCGTCGATGACTTCATTCACCAGCACTTCCGGCGCACTCGCGCCGGCGGTCAGTCCAACTGATCCGATGCCCTCGAGAGCGCGCCAATCAACTTCGGTTGCGCGCTGAACAAGCTGCGCATAGCCGCAGCCCGCCGTCCGCCCAACTTCAACCAGACGCTTCGAATTGGACGAGTTCGGCGCGCCGATTACCAGCAAGGCATCAATCTTCGGAGCAATGGACTTCACAGCTTCCTGCCGGTTCGTCGTCGCGTAGCAAATGTCTTCTTTGTGCGGGCCGACAATGCTTGGGAACCGCGCCTGAAGGGCAGCGACAATCTCAGCTGTGTCATCAACCGAAAGCGTGGTCTGCGTGATAAACGCCAGCTTTCTAGGATCACGCGGCGTAACGCCGGCAACATCGTGAGGCGTCTCGACAAGGATCACTTCGCCATCTGGAAGTTGGCCCATCGTACCAACCGTTTCGGGATGCCCTTCGTGCCCGATCATCACCATCTGCAGGCCGTTGGCGTGGTGCCGTTCGGCTTCGATATGGACCTTGCTGACAAGCGGGCAGGTTGCGTCAACGAAAAGCATTTCTCGCTTGATGGCGGCTGCCGGAACCGCCTTCGCTACACCATGGGCCGAAAAGATCACCGGGCGATCATCGGGGCAATCGTCCAGTTCTTCGACGAAGATCGCACCTTTTTCACGCAATCCGTCCACCACATATTTGTTGTGAACGATCTCGTGCCGAACATAGACCGGCGCACCCCATTTCTCGATTGCCAGTTCGACAATCTTGATGGCACGATCAACACCGGCGCAGAAACCACGCGGCGCGGCAAGATAAAGGGTCAAAGCTGGTTTGGTCATTGTCATGTTCTCCGCTGTCGAGATCTATGCGTTGCGCGCGGATGCGTCCAGTCCCGGCTTGACCTTCCTGTAGGGCAAACTGGTATCGGTAGGACAATTTTTAAGGAGACGATTCGATGCAGCGGGTTTTGATGCTTGGTCTTCTGGCGATCGTCATCCTTGGAGGGGCCTATTTCTTCGCCACCCCCAAAGAGAGCGATCAAGTAGCTCTCCATCGCGACGCAGACGTCGTGGCTCTCGGGCTTGGCCTATATGAGGAAAACTGCGCCGCGTGCCATGGTGCCGATCTTGCGGGGCAGGCGGATTGGCAGAGCCGCGATGCAGATGGCTATCTTCCAGCACCTCCGCACGACGAAACCGGTCATACATGGCACCACCCAACCGAGCAATTGTTCGCAATCACCAAACTTGGGACCGAAGCGATAGTCGGAGGTTCCTACAAGTCGAACATGACAGGATTTTCGGATCTGATGACAGACGCTGAAATTTACGCCGTTCTAGCCTATATTAAAAGCACATGGCCCCGGCGAATTATCGATCGTCACGATCAATTGGACGTCGATTACGCTGCGGCCACGCGCCCTTGATCATTCTTCGCCAGCGTGCGGCTCGCGTGTTGGCCGCCCGATGACATCGCGCAAGTCTTCAAGTTCGATGAAATTGTCAGCTTGACGGCGCAACTCGTCGGCAATCATCGGTGGCTGGCTGCGAATGGTCGAAACGACCGAAACGCGCACGCCCTGACGCTGAAGGCTTTCGACCAAAGGCCTGAAGTCCCCGTCCCCCGAAAAAATCACGACGTGATCAACATGCGGGGCAAGCTCCATCGCATCGACTGCCAGTTCGATGTCCATGTTGCCCTTCACCTTCCGGCGACCCTGGCTGTCGGTGAATTCCTTGGCCGGTTTGGTGACCATTGAATAGCCATTATAGTGCAGCCAATCGACCAGCGGACGGATTGGCGAGTATTCCTCGCTATCAAGAAGCGCGGTGTAATAAAACGCTCTGAGAAGTTTCCCGCGCCGCATGAATTCCTGGCGCATTAGCTTGTAGTCAATATCAAAACCAAGCGATTTCGCGGCGGCATATAAATTCGCGCCATCGATGAACAGCACAAGGCGTTCGTCCTTGTAGAACATAAATCGTCCTTCCCGACTTTATTGACCGTCGGGGCGATTTTCGTGAGTGTGAGTGGAGAGAAAAGCCCGATCAGTAAATTATTTAAGTCGAAAAAATAGTTAATTGCAACTATCTATTTGACGAGTTCACGAGAGCTAACTTGCCTGCGATTTGGCAACAAAATCGCCACCGCCACAGAAAGTCGGACGCTGGACCTCTTTTCCGCGTCTGTCGTGGCGCGAAATTCGGCGGATTGTAGTGTTTCGGCTCTAAAATTTAGAGCGATGGCATAGAATCAACTTGTGTTTCGCGCGTGTCCCCCCTAGGTGTCCTGCCTGATCCCCTTCTGGACGGAGAGACAAATGGCCCGCGTGACGGTTGAAAACTGCGTTGACAAAGTACCGAACCGGTTCGAGCTGGTAATACTCGCAGCGCATCGTGCCCGCGAAATTGCGGCGGGTGGCGCGCTCACTGTCGAGCGTGACAACGACAAAAACCCTGTAGTCAGCCTGCGCGAGATTGCTGACGAGGCGCAATCCGCCGACGATCTGCGCGAGCGGATGATCGAAAGCCATCAGACGCAGATCGAAGTCGACGAGCCGGAAGAAGACGCCATGGCGCTTTTGATGGGTGCAGAGGCTGACAAGCCGTCTGAAGATGACATGAGCGAAGAGAAACTGCTCCGCGCCCTGATGGAAGCCCAACGGCAGCCATAAGGACCAAAGCGCGGTCCGAGGGGTGGGCCGATGATTGACGCCGACGATCTGATCGCGCTTGTCCGCAACTACAATCCAAAGACCAACGCAAAGCTAATTGAGGCTGCCTATAACTATGGGCAGGAGATGCACGAGGGCCAAAAACGCCACTCGGGGGAGCCCTATTTCACGCATCCCGTCTCGGTTGCGGCGATCCTCACGGAACAACAACTGGATGATGCAACCATCATCACGGCGCTTTTGCACGATACAATCGAAGACACTCGTTCGACCTATTCTGAGATTGAAAAGCTGTTTGGCCGCGAGATCGCTGAATTGGTTGATGGCGTTACCAAACTGACCAACCTGCAGTTGTCGTCCACAGAAACAAAGCAGTCCGAAAACTTCCGCAAGCTGTTCATCGCCATGTCGAAAGACTTGCGCGTGATCCTTGTGAAGTTGGCAGACCGTTTGCACAATATGCGCACGATCCGCTCGATGCGTGCAGACAAACAAGCCCAGAAGGCACGCGAAACAATGGATATCTTTGCGCCGCTTGCCGGTCGTATGGGTATGCAGTGGATGCGTGAAGAACTGGAAGACCTCGCGTTCCGCGTTCTCTACCCGGATGCGCGAAACTCGATTATCCGCCGCTTCATCACGCTTCAGCGCGAAACCGGCGACGTTATTCAAAAGATTACGACAGATATTGAAGGCGAACTGGATAAGGCCGGTATCAAGGCGGAAACATTCGGCCGCGCGAAAAAACCCCACTCGATCTGGCGAAAGATGCAGGAGAAAGACATCGGGTTTTCCCGGCTTTCGGACATCTATGGCTTCCGTATTTTGGTCGACACCGAGGCCGATTGCTATGCAGCGCTGGGCGCGGTGCATCAGCGTTGGCGGTCGGTGCCGGGGCGGTTCAAGGACTATATCAGTCAACCGAAGTCTAACGGCTATCGATCCATTCACACCACGGTATCGGGCCGCGACGGCAAGCGAGTCGAGGTGCAAATCCGCACCCACGTCATGCACGAAGTGGCCGAAGCGGGTGTGGCTGCGCACTGGTCCTACCGCGATGGTGTGCGCGCCGAAAACCCGTTTGCTGTTGATCCGGCAAGCTGGATCGCCACACTGACCGAACGCTTTGACGAGGAAGACCACGACGAGTTTCTCGAGCACGTGAAACTTGAGATGTACGCTGACCAAGTCTTCTGTTTCACGCCCAAAGGCGAGGTGGTGAAGCTGCCACGCGGGGCAACGCCACTCGATTTCGCCTATGCCATTCATACGCGGATTGGCGACGGTTGCGTCGGTGCAAAAGTCGATGCGATTCGCGTGCCGCTTTGGACCCGGCTTAAGAACGGGCAGTCGGTCGAGATCATGACCGCCGAAGGTCAGCGCCCCCAGGCCACATGGATCGACATCGTGGCCACAGGGCGCGCAAAGGCCTCAATCCGACGCAGTTTGCGCGAAGAAGACCGCGAGCGGTTTATCAAACTTGGCCGCGAACTGGTACGCGTGGCGTTCGAGCACGTCGGAAAGCGCGCCACCGAGAAAGCGCTTAGCACGGCCGCCAAACAGCTCAGACTTGAAGACCGCGACACGCTTCTGGCACGAATTGGCTCTGCGGAATTGAACGCGCGGCAGGTGATCGAAACGCTTTACCCCGACCTTGCCCGTAAAACTGGTGACGAGATCGATACGGCCCGGGCCATCGTCGGCCTGAAACCAAGCCAGACCTTTCGCCGCGCCGACTGTTGTCAGCCGGTCCCGGGTGAACGCGTCGTTGGCATCAGTTATCGTGGCAAAGGTGTGATGATCCACGCGATCGATTGCGAAGCTCTGGCCGAGCTTGCCGAGCATTCCAACCGCTGGGTCGACCTCCATTGGCAGGAAGGTCGGCACCCGGCAGCGCATGGTGTCAGCTTTGATTTAACGATTGCGAACGATAGTGGTGTCCTTGGGCGGATTTGCACGTTGTTCGGCGAGCAAGGGGCGAATATCTCTGATCTTGTGTTCATTGACCGAAAACCGGACTTTTACCGCCTCATTGTCGACGCGGAGCTGCGGGATATTGAGCACCTTCATGCAGTGGTGTTGGCCCTTGAAGCCGACAGCGATGTCGCTGCGATAACGCGGCACCGAGATTTGGGCCGCAAACCTTGAGGCGGGGATGGACTAGAAAAAGTGGTTTTTAAGCGACGCACACCAAGGACGTATTTGCAGGCAGTCGTGCAGGCTCTCTATCCGCGCGGAGGATGGTCGCGTGCTGTGCAATACTTGATCCATCGTGTCCGGCGGCTTCCTGACCCAGCCCATAAAATCAGCCGCGGCATCGCCGTCGGCGTATTCACCTGCTTCACACCATTCTTCGGTATGCACTTCTTTGTGGCGGCATGGCTTGCGTGGGTGATCCGTGGAAACGTCATGGCAGCGCTTATGGCGACCTTCTTTGGCAACCCCCTGACGTTCCCATTGATCGCGGCGGTTTCCATGGAGCTCGGCGCGTTCATGCTGGGCCGGCCACCGATCCCGCTGCAATATGTAGTCCCTGCGTTTTCAGACGCGGCGGTCGAGTTGTGGCGCAATCTCATGGCGATCTTTACGACTACTCCGACAGCTTGGGGAAGCCTGTCGGGCTTTTGGTATGAATTTTTCCTACCCTATCTTATCGGCGGGATTATCCCTGGCATTCTGATGGGAATGGCTGGCTATCTACTCTCCAATCCGTTGCTGAATGCCTACCAAAAAGCCCGCGTGGCGCGTCTCAAAAAGAAATTCGCTAAGAAACGCGAGAAGGCGGAAGCCCGGCGCGCAGAATCGCGACTTCTGCATGAGGTAGAAGATCCGCACGACCGCGCTGCCGAGTAACCCCGACTGACTTGCCCTGCGGGGTCAGTCATGCGACCTGATCGTTATGGCGAAGAAAACCACACCCCGAAAACCGCGCAGAACGTCGAAGGCAGCGACCGCTTCAAAGCGCCGTCCGTTGCGTCACGTCACACGCGCCCTTGTGGCATTTGCGGGTGCCATTGTGCTCAGCGTCGGCGTCTATTCGGTCCTACCACCGCCAACCACGCCCTATATTCTAAGCGAAGGTGTCCGTCTTGGCGGTATACGTCGCGACTGGGTTTCGGCCGATACAATCGCCCCAGAGGCGCTTCAGGCCGTTGTTGCCGCTGAGGATGCGAATTTCTGTCTCCATTGGGGGTTCGACATGGCGCAACTGCGTGCCGCCATTCAGGAAGGCGCGGATCGCGGCGCCTCGACGCTGACACAGCAGACGGTGAAAAACGTCTGGCTCTGGCAAGGACGAAGCTGGCCGCGCAAAGCTCTGGAAGCCCTGATGACGCCAGTCGTTGAAGCGATGTGGTCCAAGCGGCGCATCGTCGAGGTTTACATAAATGTCGCGGAATTTGATGAAGGCATCTTCGGCATCGAAGCTGCCGCGCAGCATCACTTCGGGGTCCGCGCGGCAGATTTAACATTGCGCCAAGCCTCGCTTCTTGCCGCCGTCCTGCCCAATCCGAAAGAGCGCCAAGCCGTCAGCCCGTCAAGCTTTGTCGACCGTCGCGCTCGCGCTATTGCCGACGGAGCGGCAACGATCCGCGCAGATGGACGTGCCAGGTGCTTTGCCCGATAGGCATTACACGCGCGTCAGTGTTGAAACCGCGCGCCCGCTGGGGCATTGAAGGAACAGGCACTCAAACAGGCACCGCACACAGATGATCCGACTTTATCACGTCCCTTTGTCTCCGTATTGTCGCAAGGTGCGGCTATCGCTTGCTGAAAAGAAGCTTGAGGTTGAACTTGTCGAGGAACGTTATTGGGAGCGTGATCCCGATTTTCTGCGGCGTAATCCTGCGGGCAAAGTCCCGGTTCTGAAGATTGACGGCCTGACTTTGGCCGAAAGTGCCGCGATTTGCGAATACATCGAAGAGGCGTATCCAGATCCGCCACTTTTGCCGAAGGATTTTGCCGAACGCCACGAAGTGCGTCGCCTCGTCGGTTGGTTTGACGATAAATTCCACTTCGAGGTGACGTCCAAACTGCTTTACGAGCGGGTGAACAAAAAGATCACCAAAGAAGGCTACCCCGACAGCGCGAACGTCAAAGCGGGCGCCCGTGCGATAAAAAAGCATCTGGCCTACATGAGCTGGCTTTTGGATCAACGTCGGTGGCTTGCCGGAAATGAATTGTCGCTCGCTGATTTTGCCGCTGCGGGCCATTTGTCCGCGCTGGATTACATTTCGGATGTGGACTGGAACGCGTATCCGACCGTGCGCGACTGGTATGCGCGGATCAAATCCCGCCCTGCCTTCCGGCGTCTGCTGGCAGACACGGTTCCTGGGTTCCCGCCTCCGGCGCACTATGCCGATCTGGATTTCTGAGGGCCGATGTTTCGGGGAAAAAAGCACTGGTTCGGACCGTTTTCAAGTCGTGTATGGCCCTAGGTGATCTGAAATCTCGCCTTGCCGAAGAGGCGACAGACGCCGGGTTTGCGATGGCGCGCATATGCACGCCCGACTCTGTGCCAGAAGTGCCGGGGCGGCTCACGGCTTTTCTTGAAGCGGGTCGGCATGGGCAGATGACGTGGCTCGAAGATCGCGCGACCTGGCGAGGTGACCCGGCAGCCCTTTGGCCCGACGCGCAGTCGGTCATCATGTTGGCCGAGGCCTATACGCCGGACCACGACCCCCTCGAAGATTTGAAGCGGCAAGATCGTGGCGTTGTCTCTGTCTACGCGCGCAACAAAGACTACCACGATATTGTCAAGAAACGCCTGAAGCGCGTTGCACGCTGGCTTGTGGCCGAGGCGGCTTGCGAGGTGAAGGTTTTCGTCGATACTGCCCCGGTACCAGAAAAGGCCTTGGGGCAGGCGGCAGGTCTGGGCTGGCAGGGCAAACATACAAACCTTCTCAGCCGCGATCTGGGAAACTGGTTTTTTCTAGGTGCAATTTTCACCACTGCGAAACTTCAACCAGATGAACCCGAAGTCGATCATTGCGGCAGCTGCCGCCGTTGCCTGGATATCTGTCCCACCGACGCGTTCCCGGCGCCTTATCAACTTGATGCGCGGCTTTGCATTTCCTACCTCACGATCGAACACAAAGGCCCGGTGGACGAGGCTCTTCGCCCCAAACTTGGCAACCGAATTTATGGCTGCGACGATTGCCTTGCGGTTTGTCCATGGAACAAATTCGCAAACACCGCGCGCGATTATCGCTATGCGGCGCGCGATGATCTGAACGCTCCGCCCCTTGCAGACCTCGCCATGCTGGATGAAACTCAATTCCGCGCCTTCTTTTCAGGCTCCCCGATCAAGCGCATCGGACGAGACCGCTTTGTGCGCAATGTACTCTACGCGATTGGGAACTCGGGCGACCCAGCTCTTTGCGACACTGCCCGGCAGCTAATCGCCGACCCGGACCCGACCGTGAGCGATGCAGCGCTTTGGGCGGTCGGGCGACTTCAGGGGACTTCGTCAAAATAGCGATTTGTGCTAGGATAGGGTGATAAGAGAAAGAGAGGATCAAACATGAACACCCTTCTCTTGCGCCGCAAGCGCACGCGCGGGACGGCTCGCATGAAGCATTTTCGAAGCGACGCAAATGGAATTTCCACTGTATTTCAAAGCTTTCGCAATACGCGGATGCGGGGTGCCGCAAAGCTGAAAGGATACCTGCGGATCGCACGAGCGCAAACCTAGACGACTGGTGGCGCGGCGGAACGGTTGATAAGGGAAGGGCATGAGTATTGCCCAGCCCAACCCCTTTCGCGCCATTGCCCTGAAGGTCGCCTCGGTCATTTTATTCGTTCTGATGGCGACTTTGATCAAGGCAGCATCAGCCGAGGTCCCGCCCGGACAAACCGTGTTTTTTCGATCGCTGTGCGCAATGCCGGTGATCCTAGGATGGCTGATTTGGCAGGGCAACTTCCCGAAAGGACTGTGGACGACAAATCCGGTAGGCCACTTGTGGCGCGGGTTGATCGGATCGACCGCCATGGGTCTCAGCTTTGCAGGGTTGGCCATTTTGCCGCTGTCAGAAGTGAAGGCCATTCAGTATGCGATGCCACTTTTCGTGGTGATCTTGGCCGCATTGATGCTTGGCGAGCGTGTGCGCGCCGTGCGGTTGGGGGCCGTGGGAATGGGGATGGTCGGGGTTTTAATCATTCTGTGGCCGCGCCTTACGTTGTTCACTGGCAACAACGTTGACCCACAACTGGCCTATGGCGCTTTGATCGTCCTGACCGGGTCGATGTGCGCGGCGTTCGCTCAGATATTCGTGCGCAAACTGGTCGAAACGGAACACACAGCCGCCATCGTCTTCTGGTTCTCCGTGACGGCGACGCTTTTGTCGCTGTTCACGGCCCCGTTCGGGTGGAAGGTGCCGTCTGCGATGGTGCTGGCCTGCCTTGTTGGGTCGGGTCTTCTCGGTGGTCTTGGCCAAATTCTCCTTACAAGTGCATATCGGTACGGTGACGCTTCTATCATCGCTCCGTTCGAATATGCCTCGATGCTATTCGCTATTGCCATCGGCTATGCCGTGTTCGGAGAAGTGCCCACAATGTTCATGCTTCTTGGGGCCAGCATTGTGATCGCTGCGGGTGTGATGATTATCCTTCGCGAGCATTATCTGAAGTTGAAGCGCGGCAAGGGTCGCCAACATGTCACAAAATACGGCTAGGCTTTGGTGTGGTGTTGTTGTCCTGACGATAATCTGTTTCCGCCCATTCGGAACTCTTTCATGGACCTGTGCCACAGGCGTGGTGCAGAGTATCGGCATTGATTTAGGTATATTAATGCGGGGTTTCCTTGGGCTACGACCTTCATATAACCCGAAAAGACGATTGGTCTGACACTGACGGGCCGGCGATCACCCGTGAAGAGTGGTTGGATTATGTTGGCAGTGACAAGTCGATGCGTCCCGAACGCGAGGCCGTCGTCGTCGCAAACGAGCGCGGCGAAGAATTCAGCGTACAGGATGAGACACTGGCCACATGGAAAGACTGGCCGAACCGTAAAGATGGAAAAAGCGCCGCGCTGCTGTGGTATTCCGCTGGAAACATTGTGGCGACAAATCCGGATGATCTGATGATCCAGAAGATGTTCCTGATTGCGGATGCCCTTGGCGGCAAACTTCAGGGCGACGATGGCGAGATCTACAATTCCATCGGCATGGTGGACCGGCAGGATCGCTCGAAGAAGCGGTGGTGGAAATTCTGGTAGGATGGCGATTGTCTTCTGGGCGTTCGCCTACTTAGCCGTGATTAATCTGCTGGCTTTTCTAGCGTTTGGTTGGGACAAGAAAAAAGCCCGGAACGATAAACAACGCATTCGCGAAAGCGCGTTGCTGAACTTTGCATTTTTTGGCGGCAGCATTGGGTCCAAGATCGCGCAGAGGCGTTTTCGGCACAAAACACGTAAGCAACCCTTTGCCCTACAACTGAATGCAATTATCGCGCTTCAGGTCATCGCCATTTGCGCCGTGATCTTTTGGCTTTGGCGCCGTGGGATTGATCCCTGAAACACAAAACGCCCGGCCAATGAAAGCCGAGCGCTGTGTTAAGTTCAATCAGCGGATCAGATCCGAACCAACTTCTCATAGCTCTCCGCTACATCGCGCGCCAGCGCGCCAACCTCGAAGTTGTAGTCGCCGATATGACCAACGGGCGTCACTTCAGCAGCCGTTCCGGTTAGCCAGCATTGCTCGAAGCTTTCAAGTTCCTCGGGCAAAATGTGGCGTTCATGCACGATGATTTGCCGATCCTTAAGCATTCTCACGACGGTCTGCCGCGTGATGCCGTTCAGGAAGCAATCGGGAGTTGGCGTGTGCACTTCCCCGTCTTTCACAAAGAAGATATTCGCGCCGGTCGCCTCGGCAACATAGCCACGATAATCGAACATCATGGCGTCTGAGCAGCCCTTGGCTTCGGCGGCGTGCTTTGAGAGCGTGCAGATCATGTAAAGGCCGGCCGCCTTCGCGTGACATGGAATAGTTTCAGGCGAGGGGCGTTTCCATTTGGCAATATCAAGCTTCGCGCCCTTCATTTTCGCATCGCCATAATAGGCACCCCATTCCCACGAAGCGATGGCAAGGCGGACCGGATTTCTGGCGGAAGCGACTCCCATATCTTCGCCCGCACCGCGCCAGGCAATCGCGCGAACATAGGCGTCGGTGTAGCCGTTTGCGGTCAGGACTTCCTGTTTTGCAGCCTCGATTTCGTCGACGGTCCAGGGGATCTGAAAGTCGAGCTGCCCGGCCGAAAAATGCAGACGCTCTGAATGCTTCCGACTTTCAAAAATCTTGCCGTTGTAGGCCCGCTCACCCTCAAAGACGCTGGAAGCATAGTGCATCGCGTGGGTCAGGATATGCACATTTGCCTCGCGCCAATCCACCATTTTCCCATCCATCCAGATCAGTCCGTCGCGATCATCATATGCGCCTGCCATAGCGGCCTCCGTTTGCAAAAGTTGCGCGTTTAGGTCCACAACGGTCATAAAGTTGCGGAAAATTCGAGAATCGCTACCAGTAGAGGCTTGGAATGTCAACAAGGCTGACATAATGTTGGGGCCAATGATGAGAGGTCGTGATGGCAGACAGCAGTGGTTCCCCAAGCGGCGAGAACCTACTTTTTTTGACCGACGATCAGTTGCGCAAAGGCATTGAGGCGATGTTCTTTGCCTATCGTGGCTTCACGGCGGATCCCGATCGGATCCTCTCCGAAAAAAGCTACGGTCGCGCCCATCACCGGGCCATCCACTTCATCAACCGTTCCCCCGGGACAACTGTGAACAATCTTCTGTCCATTCTTGGTGTGACCAAACAATCCCTCAATCGCGTGCTTCGCACACTGATCAGCGATGGTTTGGTCGAAAGCCGGATTGGAAAACAAGACAAACGGGAACGTCATCTCTTTCTCACTGATCTGGGCCAGGCACTTGAGCGCGAATTGTCCAACGCACAGCGTGACCGGATGCGCAGCGCCTTTCGTCAGGCCGGTCCTGACGCGGTATCAGGTTTTCGTCAGGTCCTGGAAGCGATGATGGACGCCGACATACGACGGCACTACAAGCGCCTTAAGGAGGGCGGCACATGAGCCAGTCTGATGTCCATCTGCTAATCGTCGATGACGACGAACGAATTCGCGGCCTGCTTCAGAAGTTCCTGATGCGGAATGGGTTCCTTGTGACGTCTGCGCGCGACGCGGCCCACGCTGAACGCATTCTCAGCGGGCTGGATTTCGACCTTCTGGTGCTTGATGTGATGATGCCCGGCGAAGACGGCGTCAGCTTCTGCAAACGCCTACGCGAAACCCGCGACCTTCCGATCATGCTATTGACTGCCAAGAATGAAGCCGATGATCGCGTTGCGGGTTTGGAAGCTGGTGCTGACGATTATCTTGCTAAACCGTTCGAGCCGAAAGAGCTTCTCCTCCGGATCAATTCTATTCTACGACGAGTTCCTGCGGCCGAACCGGTCGATGTTGCGCCGAAAGTTCTGCACCTTGGGGCACTGCGCTATGACGTCGAAAAGGGCTCGCTTTGGCAGGGTGAAGACCCTGTGCGATTGACGCCCACAGAATCCCAACTGATGCGAATTTTCTCTGGCTGTGCGGGCGAAGCGATCGCGCGCGCGAAGCTTGTCGAAGATCTGGGTCGCGACGGCGGACAAGCGCAGGAGCGCGCCGTGGATGTGCAGATCACACGCCTACGCCGCAAGCTAGAAACCGATCCGAAACAACCTCGCTACCTTCAGACGGTGCGCGGTGCGGGATATATGCTGTCCCCTGACTGAGGCGACGCAACGCCTCCCGCTCTGTCTGCGCGTATTTGGATTTAGATGAAAATGACCACAGCGCTTTATTCCCACAAATCCGCCCTCAGTCACGTCACGCCGACGGGCCATCCGGAAAGCACGCTTCGCTATGAAGCGGTGCAAAATGCTCTGTCCGCGAGCCGCTTTGCGTCGCTTGATCGCCGTATCGCACCGCTAGCGGATCGCGCCGAAGTATTGCGGTGCCATCCCGAAAGATACGTCGATCGGGTCGAAGCCTCGATCCCTAAATCGGGATCCGCCGCCCTTGACGGCGACACCCACGTTGTGCCGGGTTCGCTTGAAGCGGCTCTGCGCGGCGTCGGCGGGTGTTGCGCCGCAGTGGATGCGGTCCTTGCGGGCGAAGTGGCCAACGCCTTCGTTGCTATGCGCCCACCCGGACACCACGCGGAAGCCGAAACCGCGATGGGGTTTTGCCTATTTGGGAACGCGGCCATCGCTGCTAAACGCGCGCTGGACCATCATGGCCTGACGCGTGTGGCCGTACTTGATTTCGACGTCCACCACGGCAATGGCACACAAGACCTGCTTTGGGACGAGGCGCGCTGCCTGTTCGCGTCTTCGCATCAGATGCCGCTTTATCCGGGGTCCGGTGCGGTGCATGACACTGGCCTTCATAATAACATCCTGAATATGCCATTGGCTCCGATGACGGGTGGGGCCGAGATGAAGCGCGCCTGGGGCGACATCATTCTGCCCGCCGTTTATGATTTCGCGCCCGAGCTTGTCATTGTCTCGGCAGGCTTTGATGCTCACGCTGCTGACCCATTGGCCAACCTGAACTGGAGCACCGAGGACTTCGCTTGGTTAACCCATGCAATCTGCGACGTGGCGGACGCGCAGGCAAAGGGTCGCGTGGTCTCGACACTTGAGGGCGGGTATGATCTGAGCGCATTGGCCGCAAGCGTTGCGGTGCATGTGGATGTGCTGATGGAGCGAGGGGCATGAGCGACAAACCTGTAGCCGAAATGAGCTTTGAGGACGCAATGGGCGCCTTGGAAGGTGTCGTAAATCGCCTTGAAGCCGGAGATGTTCCGCTTGAGGACTCGATCAAACTCTACGAGCGCGGGGCCGAGTTAAAGGCCCACTGCCAGAAGAAACTGGCCGAGGCCGAAGAGAAGGTCGCTCAGATTACGCTGGACGAAAGCGGCCAGCCCAAAGGGACGACACCGGTCGATCCGCAGTGAGCTTTGAAAGCGAATTGAAGGCAGAAGGTGCGCGCATTGGAGCGGCGCTTGAGGGTTATCTGTCCGCTCTTGGCGCAGACAACGTCGCCGAAGGAATGCGTTATGCGGCCACCGGCGGGAAACGGTTGCGCGGATTTCTGGTTACACACACCGCGAAATTGTTCGAGCCCGCGCGCGAAGGCCACCTGATTGCCGCCGCCGCCATCGAATGTATCCACGCCTATTCGCTGGTCCACGACGATCTGCCTTGCATGGACGATGACGACTTGCGGCGCGGCATGGCCACGGTTCACAAGAAATGGGACGACGCAATTGCGGTTCTTGTGGGGGACGCGCTGCAAACTTTTGCGTTCGAGTTGTTGGCGCGCGACGACGTGCATCCTGATGCGGACGTGCGTATCAAGCTCATCCGCACTCTCGCCAAATCGTCAGGTGCCGAAGGCATGGTGCTTGGTCAGGCGCAGGATATCGCGGCCGAAACCGCAGGGCGCGCGCTGACGCTTGAACAGATCATGACGCTTCAATCCAACAAAACCGGCGCTCTGATCCGATGGTCCGCCGAGGCCGGCGCGATCATCGCCGGCGAAGATTCCGAACCCCTTAGGCGGTATGCCACCGCGCTTGGGCTGGCCTTTCAGATTGCCGACGACATCCTTGACGAAACCGGCGACGAAGCAAAAGCAGGCAAGCGGCTTCACAAAGACGCCGAGGCAGGCAAGGCAACCTTTGTTTCACTTCTAGGCCTTAGTGGGGCCCAAGCACGCGCGCGCGACTTGGTCGCAGAGGCAGTCGACGCGCTCTGCATATATGATGCGCGAGCGGACGGTTTGCGTGACGCCGCTAATTTCGTTATCTCGCGCGAACACTGACGCGCCGGAGCCTTCATGACTGACCGACCCAACACCCCAATCCTTGACCGTGTGAACGTGCCTGCCGATATGAAACGGCTCTCGGACGCCGAGTTGCACCAACTCGCGGACGAACTGCGCGCCGAGACGATCAGCGCGGTAAGCGAGACCGGCGGGCACCTTGGCGCAGGACTTGGTGTCGTCGAATTGACCGTGGCTTTGCATGCGGTTTTCGACACGCCGAAAGACAAGTTGATCTGGGACGTTAGTCATCAGTCTTACCCGCACAAGATCCTCACAGGACGCCGGGACCGCATCCGGACACTGCGCCAAAAAGATGGGCTTAGCGGCTTCACCAAACGCTCTGAATCTCCCTATGATCCGTTTGGCGCAGCACACAGCTCGACCTCGATTTCTGCGGCCCTTGGCTTTTCGGTTGCGCGCGATCTGGGAGGTGGGACGCCCGAAGGCATTGGTGACGGTATCGCGGTCATTGGCGACGGTGCAATCAGCGCGGGCATGGCCTACGAGGCGATGAACAACGCGGGCCATCTGGGCAAGCGCCTGATTGTCATTCTAAACGACAACGAAATGTCGATTGCGCCACCGGTTGGGGCCATGTCATCTTATCTGTCGCGACTTTATGCCGGCGATCCATTTCAGGAATTCAAGGCCGCCGCCAAAGGCGCGGTCAGCCTCCTGCCGGAGCCCTTTCGCGAGGGCGCAAAGCGGGCCAAGGACCTGTTGAAACACACGGTCGTTGGCGGAACGCTGTTCGAAGAACTTGGATTCAGTTACCTCGGCCCCATTGACGGCCATGACCTTGACCAATTGTTGCCGGTTCTGCGGACCGTCAAGGCGCGGGCGCAGGGTCCGATCCTGATCCACGTAATCACCAAAAAGGGCAAAGGGTATGCTCCTGCGGAATCCGCCCGCGACAAAGGCCACGGTGTTTCCAAATTCAACGTTGTCACCGGCGAGCAAAACAAAGCACCCTCAAACGCGCCGTCTTACACCAAGGTTTTTGCCAACGCGCTGTTGGACGAGGCATCTCGTGACGACAAGATTGTTGCTGTCACCGCCGCTATGCCCGACGGCACCGGATTGAACCTGTTCGCCGAACGCTATCCCAGCCGCTGCTTCGATGTCGGAATTGCCGAGCAACACGGCGTCACCTTTGCGGCCGGTCTCGCTGCGGGGGGCATGAAGCCGTTCTGCGCAATTTACTCGACCTTCCTGCAACGTGGGTACGATCAGATCGTGCATGACGTTGCGCTTCAGCGTCTTCCTGTACGATTTGCCATCGACCGCGCCGGGCTTGTTGGCGCCGACGGCGCGACTCACGCTGGTGCCTTTGACATCGGCTACATGGCAAGCCTGCCGGGCATGGTGGTTATGGCCGCCGCCGACGAGGCCGAGCTTGTCCACATGGTCGCCACCGCTACCGCCCACAACGATGGCCCCATCGCTTTCCGCTATCCGCGCGGCGAGGGCGTTGGCGCCGAGATGCCGGAACGCGGAAAGGTGCTTGAGATCGGCAAAGGCAGGATCGTGCGCGAGGGCACCCAGGTTGCAATCGTTTCTTTCGGTACGCGCTTGTCGGAAGTTGAAAAGGCGGCCGAGGCCCTCGCGGCAAAAGGCATTTCCCCCACCATCGCAGATGCACGTTTTGCCAAGCCTTTGGACCGCGACCTGATCCTTGATCTGGTCAGCCGCCACGTTGCATTGATCACTGTCGAGGAGGGCGCGATTGGCGGCTTTGCAAGCCATGTGGCTGACCTTCTTGCGAATGAAGGCGTCTTCGACAACGGGTTGAAATTCCGCTCGATGATTTTGCCCGACACCTTCATTGACCACGCCAGTCCGAAAGACATGTACGACAGCGCGGCGATGAATGCCGAGCATATCGAGGCAAAAGTGCTGGACTTGCTGGGCATCACGGATATCTCGAAGCGGGCCTAGACGCGCGCGTTTTCGCCCGCAAGCAAGGCACGCAATCCCGCCCGGTAGTCCGGATAGATCAGCGTTACACCCAGTTCGTCTTTGATCCGGTCGTTGCGAACGCGCTTGGACTCGGCATAAAAACTGCGCGCCATCGGGCTTAATTCGGCATCCTTGAAATTGATCGCTTCCGGCACCGGCAGACCCAACAATTCGGCGGCGTAGGCAATAACGTCCTGCGGCGGGGCCGGATCATCGTCGCAAACATTGTAAGCGCGACCAGCGTTCGGGTGCCTTATCGATGCCTCAAGAACCTGCGCGATGTCATCCACATGCGCGCGACTGAAAACCTGACCGTCCTTTATGATCCGGCGCGCGCTTCCGGACCGTACCTTGGCAAACGGACCGCGCCCCGGACCATAAATCCCGGCCAGTCGAAAAATGTGCAGCGGCAGATCAAGTTCGGCCCATTCGGCTTCGGCCTTCTTACGCGCAAGCCCGCGTTCTGTCGCCGGGGCCAGGGGCGTATCCTCGTCAACCCAGCCGCCCTGATGGTCGCCGTAGACGCCTGTCGTTGACAGATACCCGAGCCACTCAAGATGCCGCGTGCTTGAAATCGCGGACCTATGCGTCGCCAATACCGGGTCGCCGTCCTCGCCGGGCGAAACCGACGTCAAAACATGTGTGACCTCCCCAAACGGAAGCGCGGTCCCAGGCCAAACAACGGCTTCGATCCCGGTTTCCCGCAAGCTGACGGCCTTTTCTTCGTTCCGCGTCGTCCCGATAATGCGCCATCCATGTGGTAATAGTCGCCGCGCCAGAGCTTTGGCCGAATAACCGTGACCGATTGAAAGAAGCGTTTTTGTCATGACCCGCACGCAATCTGAATTGACCGAAAGAGGCAAGCGGGATTGCACAAATCAACCTTGCAGCCGCCTCGGTTCGATGGCATTTTCAGGGATGGAAAAAAGAAAAAATCCCCCAATAAAATTCATTCGGAGGGCATTGCTATGAGCGACGCAAGAAGCTTGTCGGTCGCAGCCCCCGAGACCCCAGACCACGAATTCTTCAGCGATCCGGCTGCCGCCGTTGATCGGTTGATCGAGCTTTACGAGATTGCCTCGAACTTTTTGTGTCAGCGGTTCAACGACGCCCTGAGCACCGGACAACCCGATGTCCGCTATCGCGCTTATTATCCCGAGATCCGGCTAACCACGACAAGTTTCGCGCCGATTGATAACCGCCTAAGTTTTGGCCATGTCAGCGAGCCCGGGCGGTATTCGACGACCATCACCAGACCCGACCTTTTCGCCGGTTATCTACGGCAGCAAATCGGGCTTTTGGTCGACAACCACGGCGCTTCAGTTGAAATTGGAACTTCTCTCACGCCGATGCCGGTGCATTTCGCTGTCGCCAACGACGCCTCGCTTGCGGTGCCGCAGGAAGGCGTGATGGAGTTCACGCTGCGCGATGTTTTTGACGTGCCGGACTTGTCCACAACGCATGACGATATCGTAAATGGCTTTGGCTTCGTCCACGCGGATGGATCGCACCCGCTTGCTCCGTTCACCGCGCAACGCATCGATTATTCGCTCGCGCGGCTGTCCCACTACACGGCGACCACTCCGGAGCACTTTCAGAACCACGTTCTGTTTACTAACTACCAATTCTACGTCGATGAATTCGAGATGATCGCCCGCGCTGCTCTCAAAGATCCCGACAGCGGTTACATCGGATTCGTAGGGCCCGGCAATATCGAGATAACCGATCCAGACGCGCCGCTTCCGGCCCCGGCAAAGCTTCCCCAGATGCCGACCTATCACCTGAAGCGCCAAGGCGGCGGCGGCATTACTTTGGTCAATATCGGTGTTGGCCCGTCGAACGCAAAAACTGCAACCGATCACATCGCCGTTCTGCGGCCGCACGCCTGGCTGATGCTTGGTCACTGCGCTGGTCTGCGCAGCAGCCAGCGGCTTGGTGACTTCGTCCTCGCGCACGCCTATCTGCGCGAAGACCATGTGCTTGATGATGACCTTCCGACCTGGGTGCCGATCCCGGCGCTTGCCGAAATTCAAATCGCTCTGGAAACGGCCGTCGCTGACGTGACCCAACTTCGTGGATACGAGTTGAAACGCATCATGCGAACCGGCACGGTTGCGACGATCGACAACCGAAACTGGGAACTGCGCGACCAATCCGGTCCCGTGCAGCGCCTCAGCCAGTCACGAGCAATTGGTCTTGATATGGAAAGCGCGACGATTGCGGCGAACGGCTTTCGCTTCCGCGTGCCTTATGGAACGCTGCTGTGTGTGTCGGACAAACCTCTCCACGGAGAGCTGAAATTGCCTGGCATGGCGAGCGATTTTTATCGTACACAGGTGTCGCGCCACCTTCAGATTGGCATCAAGGCGATGGAGACAATTCGCGCTATGCCGCTTGAACGCATCCATTCA
>NZ_CALJXO010000259.1:0-4252 GCF_937988555.1 uncultured Boseongicola sp.
TTACGCCTGTAGCGTGTGACGACACGGTTTGCAAAAATCGCTGAGGCAGACCATGCTAGGCCCCTGAAAAGTAACGACCAGATCTCAACAGTATGCTCAAAACTGCCGCTGAACTGTCGAAGTTGGGGTTGCCAGTCCTCCGCGATGCAGGTGATCAATCTCGTTGAGAGCATTAATTGTCAGGCGGCATCCGAAAGGGCTCGCAGCCGGCCGCCGCAGAGCAGAAGAGAAATATGTCCTGGCGTCCCGTTAGAGGGCCGCATCAGCAGAATGCGCTCGTCAGGCTCGTGCGTGCAGCGAAGGTCTGTTTTATCCGGCAGCATTGTCCGGAGGCTGTGTGAAAACTATCGAGAGCTTTTACAAATGCCAAAAATTGCCAGATTTAGGCGCGCTCTGGTCGAGCTGAACCATCAAATTAGCAACACCCGAAAACGAGCGGCGCGAATTCATGAAGAATCCCGAGTTTTCACACAACCTCTCCGCATAACAGACCTCTGGACTCTGCACGGCGAAGGTCCGCCGTGAGCTTTTCTACGCCAATCGTCGTGCGCGCTGCATTTGACATCTTACTTGATAATGCACATCGCATGCAGGCAGGAGCCAAATTTACAAACTGGACTAAGCTTGTCTAACCAATATAGGTGCGTCAGCCGGGCCCAGAGGCCGGCGTCGCCAAACCGGGATAGCGAAAATATGCAAACGCTGAGCTCAATCCTTCAAGGGGTCAGCACGCTCTGGAGCCGCCAGACGCCTGCGTTGCGCGGCATCGTGCTAATGTGCGTGTCCACAGTCGCATTCTCAATCATGCACGGTCTGGTACGCTTCGTCTCCGATGTACTGCCACCTTTTCAGATCGCTTTCTTTCGCAACATCTTCGGTCTGGCCTTTTTGCTACCGCTTTTATTGCGCTCTCGCTTTGCAATGCTGCGCACAAAGCGGATCGGGTTGCACGCGCTGCGCGGTGTCATCAACATCGTAGCAATGCTTATGTTTTTCACCGCACTTTCAATCTCACCAATTGCAAAAGTCACTGCACTTAGCTTCACCGCGCCAATCTTTATGGCTATCTTAGCCGTCCTGCTGCTGGGAGAGCGCTTTCGGATCTACCGATGGCTGGCCATACTGTTCGGGTTCTTAGGCATGCTGATCATTCTGAGGCCGGGTTTCGTAGCCATCGACACCGGCGCGCTTCTGGTAACCGGTTCGGCCGCGCTTTGGGCCGTTGCGATGGTTTTGATCAAGATTTTATCACGTACAGAATCGAGCCTGACGATCGTTGCCTATATGGGTATTTTCCTTGGGGTTTTCTCCATCTTTCCAGCACTCTGGGTTTGGCAGCCATTCGGACTGCAAACGCTTGGCTGGATGGTGTTTATAGGTTTCTTCGGCTCAATCGCCCAGTTATCGCTCAGCCAGGCTTTGAAGGAAACCGATCCAACAGCGCTGATGCCGTTTGATTTTCTCAAGCTGATCTGGGCTGCAGTAATCGGGGCGTGGTTCTTCGCTGAAGTTCCTGATCTCTATACGTGGAGTGGAGCAGCGGTAATCTTCTTGTCCGGCCTCTTTATAGCATTCCGCGAACGACAGATTAAAAACCGGTCCCCATCTGCCACTTGGCCTATAGCGTAGCGGCAAGCGTTATACAGCGGGCGCCGAAAGCGAGAAAACGGGCCCCAAACGGGAGAGGCTGTTTCCCTAACCGCGGCTCAATATATAAACAGCCGAAACCGGTCGTTCATTCAGCCCGCAGCGAACGGCCGCAATGAGCTCAAAACCACCTGATGGATTGCGCGCGTTTGGGCATTAGAGTTTCTGACTAAGGCAGATGCCAGTCCCATCAACGCTATCTGGAAAATTTGAGAAACCGACACGAGCAAAAATTACCATTCTGGGCGCGGATGCCATAGGATCGTCAACAATCAGGAGAACCTTTTGCAGTGATATCACACCTTATGACACTTCTTGTGTTTCAGTTGATTGGTGAAACCCTGGCGCGCAGTTTTACTCTGAACTTGCCTGGTCCCGTCATCGGGATGGCATTTTTTCTGTGTTTTCTGGCAGTAGTTCCAAGAGCGGCAAAAGCGATCGAACCGACAGCGCAGGGCATTCTTTCACACTTGTCCTTACTTTTTGTACCCGCAGGCGTCGGCATCACTGGTCACCTCGATCGCCTGGGTTCTGACGGCTTCGTCATTTTGATAGCCCTGTCTATCAGTACGGCAATCTCGATTGCAGTGGCGGCCCTAGTATTCGACCGCGTCAATCGCCTGACGAGCAAGCAAAAATGACCGATCTGACTGAAATTTGGACGTATCTTGCGCAGCAACCGCTTCTATGGCTGACATTGACCTTGATCGCCTATGTCATTGGAGACACTGCCTTTCGTACTTCTGGAGGACGTCCCTACGTTAATCCGGTATTGATCGCAGTTGTTATGCTCGCCTTCTTGTTGTGGATCAGCGCTACCCCTTACCAAACTTATTTCGAGGGCGCGAAGTTTGTGCATTTCATGCTTGGTCCGGCAACGGTCGCCCTCGCGGTGCCACTTTACAGGAATTTCGAGAAGGTCCGGCAGTCAGCCATCCCTTTACTCTGCGCACTGGTTGTCGGCTCTGGCACCGCGATCCTGAGCGTTTTAGGCATCGCCTATGCCATGGGTATCCGCGGAGAGGTGCTTCTGTCTCTGGCGCCAAAATCCGTAACGGCTCCGGTCGCAATTGGTGTCTCGGAGTCTATAGGAGGATCACCAACTCTGACAGCTGTGGTTGTCATCGTGACGGGTGTTTTGGGGGCCATAATCGCAACTCCTTTGCTAAACATGCTGGGGATCCGGGACTGGCGCGCAAGAGGGCTTGCCGTCGGCATTGCCTCACATGGCATTGGAACGGCCCGCGCTTTCCAGGTGAATGAAACGGCAGGTACATTTGCTGGTATCGGGATGGGTCTCAACGCTCTACTGACGGCAATTGCGGTTCCCTATCTGGTGCTACTTTTCTTGTGATCCGACTATAGATCATACGGTATTTCGGAGGATGTCAAAGGGACTATCCTCGTTACAGCATTATCCGCCGCCGTGCCAGCAAGCGGCGCGGAAATCTTAGTTCGGCTGGATCAGGTCCGTAATCTGGCCCACCGCAACCCTGCGGTTCAGAGGCTCCGCTTCCAGCGCCGGAACCAGTGGAAAGCGTTCCCCCATAACTTTGCACGACCATGTTTTCAGGCCGCACTCCGAAATACTCGGACAGGGCCAGCGCAACAGTTTCGGCGCGGCGGTCCGACAACAGCAAGTTGTAACTTTCGTCACCGACGGCATCGGTATAGCCCATGTCTGCAACATCTTCACCGCGGAGAAATACTACAATTTCTTCAAAGCAGCAGGATATGAAACCGATTGAACGCAACACGCTCTAGAGCCTGGGCTTACGCCCCAAAAAATGATCGAAGCTGGCAGGTGTCAGTCTTGAGTTCGCCGCCAAAAGCGGTCGTTCGAAATAGCTTTTTGTTTATCCGCTTTCAGGGCAAGCATGCACAAACTCATTTGCGCTCACTTTCCAGCTAAATCGTTTACCCAATCGATGATACCCGCCGCAGGCATCGCGCCGGCCTGTCGCTTGACTTCATGCCCACCACGAAAGGCAATCATAAGCGGAATCCCACGGATCCCGTAGCGCTGGCCCGTTTGCGCAAAGGCCTCGGTATCCACTTTGGCGAAGCGGGCCTTGCCTTTCAGCGTCGCAGAAGCCTTGGCGAACTCCGGAGCCATCATCCGGCAGGGACCACACCATGCCGCCCAGAAGTCCACAACGAGAGGGATATCATCTATCCGAGCGGCCCTCTCAAGAACGTCGAAGGACACTTCGATCGGTTTGCCTTGAATTAAGTCTGCTCCGCATGTTCCGCATTTGGGTCCTGACGCTAGTCTCGCTTCAGGTATCCGGTTGCCCTGTCCGCAAGCAAGGCACGCAAGTCTTAAGGCCATAGAAGGCTCCATAAGTTCGGTTTCTCATATATATGCTGCAGTTTGGAAGACTTTCATTTGCGATGGGTCAAGTTATTGGAAACTGCCTTATTAGGATTCCATCGAAGTCCGCTGAGCTGACGTCACACAGTTAACAGTAGTATCGCACTCGCACCTGCAGCACCTTATGCTACAGACCAACACCTTTACAGGAACACACAATGAACGTCATCAGCGCGCATCCCGGTAAGCCGCACTATCTCAATCGTAGCGGCTGGCTTCGCGCGGCAGTCC
>NZ_CALJXO010000260.1:0-3681 GCF_937988555.1 uncultured Boseongicola sp.
CTGCGTAGCATGCTGCGCGAAATGGAGCACGAGGTCGGACTCCACACATTGACACCCGTGGAAATGGACGTGTTTCTTGCCGCACATGCCTTATCTGGAGCGCATGGAGAGGTCGTTACGTCCGACGATATCCGAAGACATGATTTGACCTCTGGGATCGCGCAGGCCACATATCACAGGGCGTTGCGTTCCTTATTGTCCCTGGGTTTTCTCGAAAAAGCCGAAGGTTATAAGTCGACGCACTATTTGGTGCGCAGTGATCTTACGCATTAACCGACAGGTGTTTCTGATTATGTGATTAATATGCCGGTCTGTTGTTAAAGTGCAGACATCTCTGCCCTCATCATCTCTGCACTCTCAACGATTGGGCGCCTTTCATGAATTTCTTGCTCGTCGTCCTCGCCTACGTCTTATGTCATGGATTGACCGCAATGGTTGTCACTCCGATCCAGAGTGTTTTTTTACCAGAAATGACGGTTTTCGCCAGTCTGATCTATCTACCCCACGGTGTCAGGGTCCTTGCGACATGGGCATATGGTTGGAAAGCCATACCCGCGCTGATCTTGGGGGTAAGCCTCTCTGCCCTGATATTTAGCCCTTCGGAGGATATAAACTTTCTTGAACCTGCGCTGCTAGAAGGCATCCTTGTTGGCTCAGCTTCCGCATATATTGCCTTCGAGCTGATGCGCCTTGCCGGTTTTGATTTCTATTTCGGTCGCTCAAGAAAACTCCAGTGGAAGGGTATGATTGCAGTGGGAGCCCTGTCGTCTGTTATCAACTCTTTTGGGCAAACGCTGGTCTACTCCGGACTGATTGATTTGGAGAAGGTCATCGGAGTTTTGGCCATCTATGCAACCGGGGACCTGATCGGTCTCATAGTGTGTATGGTTGTCCTGATGCTCGTATTTCGCTGGAACCGGATATTAGGTGTCCTGAAAAACTGACGGCAAAAGAGCTGAAGTCTGTGGAGTCGAGTTTCCCTCGTCGCGAAATGAAAATGCTTCTACCGTGTCCAAGAAAACGGTAGCTTTGGGCTCTGAGCTGCCCTTCGCTGCGCAGAGTGCAAATGTCTGCTAAGCGGAGAGGCTGTGTGAAAACTCGAGATTTCCGCATTTGAACAGGCAGGAGTTCTCAAAAAGCATTGAGGGATCGGCTTTCTTGGGAAAGTATTTTCCGGAGCGACAGATACAGGAATCTGCATTCTCAGGTTTTCCCGTCTGATCGAGTTTTAACACAGCCTCCGGACTAACCCGACCTTGGTCGATTTCCTATTTGAAGAACGCTTCAGAATAGACGTCAACTCTGGGCTCGATGCCGTCGTTCCACGCCAGCTAGTCCAAGGGCCGCTTCCAATCTAGGAATGCCCGGGTGTGGGCCTAAGCGTCTGAGGCGAGGGCGTTTGCCAGACGCACGAACGTCCACTATTGGAGCGTCCCGGTAGGTCAAGCATGCCGCACCGCAGTGGTCTGCTCCGAGCCCAGAGCCGTCTTTGATTGTGATAGTCGCAGGGCCGATACTCGAAGGCTCGATCCTGTGGTCGATTGCCGACAAATTGTCTGTTTGCCGGCAAACACTGGTTAAGTGTCTTTTTTCAGCTCAATCTGGCAAGCTTCTGCAAGGGCCCTATCCGGTTTTTCGGTTCCGAGTGGCGTCGCCCAACCAGCTTTCTCAACAATGCCGCGACGCTGATATGAAGTGGCTTTCTCGAGTTCCGCCATCACATTGGTGGACCTTGGATCGTTTTGCGAGTTTTGGACGCAATAAGGCGTAAGGGCCGAGGCGACAGCCGCAACTGAACTCTTGCTGGACATTTCTGATGCCGAGGCACCAGTTACCCAACCACCCCAGCTGAACCCAACAATTGCCAAAGCTATAGCACCGACACCCGCGCCTGTGAGGGCGGGTTTCGTCCATTCAGGAATCTGCATGATTTAGACCAATCTGTATGTGGAAAAGTACGCATGATCGCGTATTGAGTACCTAAGTAACACAAAACCCAGAATTTCTTGCACGGTTTAACAGGCGGTCTAGGTTTTTGCTTTGGGTGGGGCAGTTGTCCGAGGTCCGCTTGCGTCCCACAACCCGGTCATAGCCCCTATCGAGATTGCAGCGGCTTGCACCAAAGTCCGCTTTTTCTGCCGCATTGCGAGATGGATTTCTTATCCCACACGGAGACGGAGATGCCGCAGGCGCAAACGGTAGATTCTGGTTGGGGCCGGATTGGGCTCTGAGCTGCCCTTCGCTGGGCAGAGTGCAAATGTCCGCCAAGCGGAGAGGTTGTGTGAAAACTCGAGATTCTTCACGATTTCGCGCCGCTCGTTTTCGGGTGTTGCTAATTTGATGGTTCAGCTCGACCAGAGCGCGCCTAAATCTGGCAATTTTTGGCATTTGCAAAAGCTCTCGATAGTTTTTACACAGCCTCCGGACTAAGCTGCCGATCAAAGAACGGCTGTTGTTCTAGCGCTCGCAGGGTCCGGCTTAAAGCCAGCGGTTTTCGCCGCCGAAAGGAAAGCTTCGCGGGCAGCGCCAACAGTACCCATGCAATGCATCGCGGCATCAATCTGGCCGACCGCGGCGTCTCGGTCGCGATCAGCAACCGGCCACTTTTGGCGAAGCCAGTGTGAGGCCTGTTCAATCGTGGTGAATTTCTGAGTGCCGCCTTCTGGCGATACGACTAATGTTATGGGGTTTCCCCAGTTAATTTCTATCAAGTTTTTGCTCCATTAAAATCGGGATGGCCATCTCTGTAAAACAAAGGGCCATGTCAAATAGAAGGGCGGGAACCGCTCAAAGGCCTTTCCCGCCTCACAGTTCAATTCAACGCTGACTTACGCCAGTGCGAGATTGGTTGCGGAGTCGCGGCCGTATTCGATATCGAAGGTCACAGATAGCCCATTTTCCAGCCGATTGGTTCCTGCCCGTTCAAGGGCAGTAATGTGAATGAAAATGTCCTTCGATCCGTGCTCAGGGGCGATAAACCCGAAACCTTTTTGAGGGTTAAACCAATTCACGGTACCATTGGCCATCGTGACGTCTCCTAGAATAATTGCCATCCACACAACGCGATGGCCCGGCTCAGTGTCGTCGTGGGATCGACTGGAGCCGCTAGGAAACAGAAGGTCGTAAGAAGATGCTTTACCCACTCGAGATGGGTTCCCAGCGACTACATTTCAAGTGCTTAGGTCGGGGAACTGGCCGTCGACTCTGATTGACGTGAAGCTCCGCTTCCCACTCTCCTCGCCAAACGCGGCGCAAGTTTTCAAGGTCTAAAACAGGCTCAAATCGGCCGTTAGCTGCAACTCGCGCCAATGACAGAAATGCGGGACGAAGCTGCCCTTTGTGATAGTAGCCCGGACGTCCGCATTCTTGCACTCAGAGGACAGAACTCGCGGCTTCCAGGCGTCTTTTTGCATCCAGATATATTTCTTTGATAATATCTGCTGCTGGCGCAATCTCTCTGACTTGCGCCACCCCTTGACCCGACCAAAGCGACATTGCCTCCACATCTCCGGATGTTTGCGGCAAAGGAGTATAACTCTGATAACGGACGACCGGCTCGCCATTGGGCCGATGGCCGATCACTTCCTTTTCGTTCTGACGGCTGCCGGGGGCCGGACAGCCGGCCTCCGTCCAAGCCTGCGATGTGGAATTACCAAGCGCTCGATGCGGCGCATCAGGCCA
>NZ_CALJXO010000261.1:0-5871 GCF_937988555.1 uncultured Boseongicola sp.
TCCTCACCCCAACGTCCATGCAGCGCATTGAAGACGACGTCGGGCGCAATTTCAGCCAAACGCGCTGCCACATCAGGCCCCGCGTCCAGCTCAACCACATCATAGTCTTTCACCCGCAGTGCGGCCGCACATTCCTTACCAGACGATAAAGACACCTCGCGCTCGGCCGAGTGTCCGCCCAGTAGAACCACAACTTTGCGGGATGTCCTGCTCGACATTCCCGAAACTCACTTATTTTCGGACCGTTTTCGGTCTCGTTTGCCTATTCAGTCCAAAGTTGGACTAGTCGTCTGCCTCAGGAACCGGTTTTCCGACCCTCATGATTTCCCATTCTAATCTGATTCCCGCGTGCTCGAACACCCTTTGTCTGACCTCTTCGCCAAGGCCCTCAAGATCAGCGGCCGTCGCCGTGCCGGTATTGACCAGAAAGTTCGGGTGTTTGGGCGACATTTGCGCCCCACCCTTCGTCGCTCCGCGCAATCCGGCGTCATCAATGACCTTCCATGCTTTCATCGCGTGGCTGTCATCGGCCTGCCCGGTCGAGCTGAACCCAGCCGGATTTCGGAACGTCGAGCCCGCAGTGCGGTCTTTTGTCGGCTGAGTCGCGTCTCGCTTTGCAAGTTGGTCTTCCATGCGCGCGGCAAGCGCCTGCGGCTCACCGCGATTTGCCTCGAAGGTTGCCGAAAGAATGATGGCCTCATCGGGCAAGTCGGACTGACGGTAGCGGAAATTCAGCTCATGAGGGCCAAGCGTTACATGCTCTCCTGACCGAAGCATTACGTCTGCGGAAACAAAATGGTCGGCGACATAGCTGCCATAACATCCCGCGTTCATCCGCACAGCGCCGCCGATTGCGCCGGGGATAGTCCGCAGAAACGTCAAGTCTAGCCCCGCGGCGGCGGCTTTTCGTGCGACATGCGCGTCCAATGCCCCGGCGCCTGCGGTCACTTGTGTTCCGTCTATCTCAGTGCCGGCAAAGGCCCGCCCAAGGCGGATGACCACGCCCCCTAGTCCACCATCGCGCACGATCAGGTTCGAGCCGACCCCTATCGCGAAGATAGGAACGTCCTGGGGCAGCATTTTCAGGAAGGTCGCAAGGTCGTCAGCATCGGACGGAAGAAACAACCAGTCCGCAGCCCCCCCGACGCGTAACCACGTCAAAGAGGACAGGTCATAGCCTGCCGTCAGCCGTCCGTTTACGGGAATATCGTCGATCTTATGCATTGGTCCGGAGCTACCATCCTGCGGCGCGCGAAACCAGAGGGTTCAAACGCGCGCCTGAAGGCGTTGCCGTCAGCATTATCGCGCGATTGGTGCGCCCGTCACGGATCGCATCCACCGCCAGAGATGGAGTACCGGCCAGCGCAGGATCGACACAGCAGCAGCCAGCACAAGTAGTCCGATCCAGATGCCATTTTCCCAAACCACGAGCCCAAGAAGCGGGACGCCAAAGGCCATCAGCACATAGGCCGCAGGCCAATGCTTTTTTTTCGAAGGGAACATCGCGATGACATTGGCGAGAATGCACCAAAGGCAAGCGAGCGAAAGCGAAAGCGTCATGGGGCGACCTCCTTTGACGATCGGGCTTTATTCCAGATGTGCCAAAGGGGCCGACGGAACATTGAGATGAATGCGAAAAGGCCGATCAGGCTTGGCAAGATACCATGCTCCCATCCGATCCAGCCGATCAAAAGGGGTGCTGCGATAAGCAAAAGGATTCCCGGGGGGAACTGAAGGCGCATAGGCAGCGTCGCAACAACCGTTGCAACGAACACCCAGATACATCCGAAAATCAGCGAAAAGCTCATTCCGCGTCTCCTTTGCAGGAGGGTTAAGGGGGAAATACGGCAAGCCTGTGACGAAAGCCTCAAAAAAGCGAAAGCTGGTCGCCTCTGCGAGGGGGCGGCGCGAACAGGTCGCAGCGCAAATCGGGAAGCTTGGAAGCAAGCCCCAATCGCTTGCACTGCAGCGCAAATCTGTGAGCAATCAGTTGCGCATATTTTCCCTGCCCGGTCATGCGCTGGCCCCAGTTTGGATCATAGTTCTGCCCACCGTGGGTTTCGCGCACCCGTGCCATGACACGAGCCGCGCGATCTGGAAATGCTGCCGCCAGCCATTCGATGAATAACGGTGCGACTTCGCGCGGCAGCCGCAACATGATCCAGCTTGCAGCAATCGCCCCTGCATCCGCACCCGCCTGCAGGATGGCTTCGATTTCGTGATCCGTCAGACCCGGAACAACAGGGGATGTCATGATGCGAACCGGGCAGCCTGCGTCAGTTAGGCGCTGAATAGTTTTCAGGCGGCGTTTTGGATGTGGCACGCGCGGTTCCATCGCGCGCGAAATTTTTGGATCGAGCGTCGTCACGCTGATCCCGACACGGACTAATCCGCGCTGGCCCATACCGCCCAAAATGTCGATGTCGCGTTCGATCAACGTGCCCTTCGTGACGATCCCGACCGGATGATTGAAGTCCCGTAACACCTCAAGACAGCGCCTCATAATCCGATGTTCCTTCTCAATCGGTTGATACGGATCCGTGTTGGTGCCGATTGCTATTACTTTGGGAACGTAAGATTTCGCGCGAAGTTCTTTGGCAAGAAGGTCCGGCGCATTGGGGCGTGCAATCAGTTGTGTCTCGAAATCAAGACCCGGCGACATCCCCAGATATGCATGCGTTGGGCGCGCAAAACAGTAGATGCAGCCATGCTCGCAACCCCGGTAGGGATTAATCGAGCGATCAAAGGAGATATCCGGCGATGTATTGCGCGTGATGATCTTGCAAGGCGTCTCAAGGCTTACCTCGGTGCGAACGCTTGGCAAGTCTTCTGCGATCTCCCAGCCATCATCAACACGGTCTCGGTCAAACCGTTCGAACCGTCCCGGGCGGTTAGACTGGGCGGCGCGGCCACGGGCATTTGGGTCAGCGGTATGCGTGTTTTGAGGCATTACCACGCCACTAGAACAAAGCATGAACAACATCAATCGAAAAATGTGATGTTGGAGTATGCTTTCCTCGCCTAACATAACCGCTAGTCAGGTCTTCCGGATATAAATTCCGGGGGGAACTGACGATGACAAACATACTTGCGGCGGTTGCCGTCACCTTGGCGCTGCCTACATCTGCTGACACCGTTGGACCCTTTACCGACCTTGCGGTTTTTTAGCGACAGCCCTAGCGATCCGGGAAACATCTTTATGGCAACAGGCGGCGCGCAGCCGACCGAGGCTTTTTACCCGGACGGCCAGTTCACCGACGGTGACACATGGGCCACTCAGTTGGGCGTGGCCCTCGCCTTCGGAACAACCTTTGCCTCCGGTGACGCGACAGCCGTGGAAAACGGCGACAGGGTTCCTGATTTTGACGTCCAACGCGCGCTTGATCAGGCCGCAAACCTGGGTCTTGGGGACACCCCTTGGCCGTCGCGGCCTTCGACGGCAATGACTTGCGCGTCGTGTTAGAGCAGCCTTTACCGACGACTTTAGAAGAACAAGACGCGTTTCAGATATTTGTTGGTTCTCTCATACAAAGCGTGGACACCACGATCGTTCTTGGGGTCAAAGACCCTATTCAAACAGGCCTGAACGATATCGTCGTGTTCGGCCCGCCAGACCTCAAGGTTATCCCCGGTGTGGCGAACGATGCCGCGCTAATTTTCACTGTTGAGGGTATTGTGGATGCGTTCAAAGAAACGCCTAAAGGCGTAATTGCGGTATTTGACGCGCCTGAATCGACAGCCGACGTGACCTTTTTCGACGCAACCGCGCTTCAGGACCGCATCCTTGCCAAAAGCAATGCGCTTGGGTTAACCAGCATAACGCAAGCTTGCCTGACCGAGACGTTTTTCTGTGGCGATGACGTAAACAGCAATTTGCTCTTTGACGGCCTGCACCCGACCCAAAAAGTTCACAGCGAGCTGGCCCGTGCCATTCTTGAAGCCGTGACACCTGCCCCCTTCCGGGCGGCCTGTCGCGTGCATTGGGCGGTTTAATGTTGCTCAGAGGGCTCGCTAAACGACGCAAAGTCGCGACCGCATAAGTTTTCGTCGTAATCCGGCGTTTATTGTTTGTTGGTATTAGCTTAACTCTGGCGTAACGCGGGCGAGGAGACACGTGCATGTCGGATGAAGCAGACGACGATATCGTACTGGATGAACTTGATGACGGCGAGTTAGTGCTGCAAATGCACGACGACCTCTATGACGGTCTGAAAGAAGAGATCGAAGAGGCTGTAAATATCCTTCTTGGGCGGGGCTGGATCCCTTACAGAGTTCTGACCGAAGCATTGGTTGGTGGCATGACGATCGTCGGGAATGACTTCCGCGACGGCATTCTGTTCGTTCCAGAAGTGCTTTTGGCCGCAAACGCGATGAAGGGTGGCATGTTCATCCTGAAGCCGCTTCTGGCCGAAACCGGCGCGCCGCGCATGGGCAAAATGGTGATCGGCACGGTGAAAGGCGACATTCATGACATCGGCAAGAATTTGGTATCGATGATGATGGAAGGCGCCGGTTTCGAGGTTGTGGATCTTGGCATTAACAACGCGGTTGAAGCCTACCTTGAGGCGATGGAAACCGAAGAGCCTGATATCCTTGGGATGTCCGCGCTTCTGACCACCACTATGCCTTACATGAAGGTCGTGATCGACACGATGGTCGCGCAAGGCATCCGGGACGATTACGTTGTTCTGGTAGGTGGCGCTCCGCTGAACGAAGAGTTTGGCAAAGCCATTGGCGCAGACGCCTATTGCCGGGATGCGGCGGTTGCCGTGGAAACCGCAAAATCGTTTATGCAGCGAAAGCATAATCAGATGGCCGCCAACTAGGGTGCTATTTGATGAGGTGCTGGCCAGAGTTGCCGCAAATCAATAGGCTTCAGGCATGACGCGCCCGAGCCTTCCAGATGACGATACACTGACACATAACGGCTTGGACGCTTCGCGCGTCGGGCGTGTGTTGGTTTTGGCATGTGGTGCCTTGGCCCGTGAAATTCTTGCGGTCACGAAAGGCAACGGATTTCAACATATCGACCTGCACTGCCTGCCGGCAATTTTGCACAACCATCCCGAACGCATCGTTCCTGCCGTCACCGAAGCGGTTGCGGCATATCGAGAAAGTTATGAGACGATTTTTCTGGCTTATGCCGATTGCGGTACCGGCGGGCAATTGCAAAAAGCGGCGCGGGATCTTGGCGTGACGATGTTGCTTGGACCTCATTGCTATGCATTCTTTGAGGGAACCGACGGGTTCGTTGAACGCGCGGCGGACGAATTCACGGCCTTTTATCTAACGGACTTTCTCGTGCGCCAGTTTGACGCGTTTGTCTGGCAGCCGCTAGGTCTGGATCGGCACCCAGAATTACGGGACACATATTTTGGACATTATGAAAAGTTGGTCTATCAGGCCCAGACCGACGACCCTGCCTTGACCGCACTGGCCATTGAGGCCGCTGCGCGACTTGGACTTGAGTTTGAATACCGCTTTACCGGCTACGGCGACTTAAAAGTAGCTTTGGAAGATTTTCGCGACGCACCGTAACGCATTTTTAACCCTCACCGTGGTATCGCTTGCGCATTTTTTGGTTGAGGCGAAATATGTGATTCAGACTTGGTGTCGTTTTAGCGTGAGATGGATGGGCCGGCGTTCCCTCGGCCGGCTCTGTCGAGCCGTGGTTTGACACGACGATGAACCGCCCACGATTATTTTGGAAATAGTTACATTTACGATGAATAATGTGCTGCACACCTTCCGCAGTCACTTTATCAACACTGAATTTGTTGGTGCAACGCCTGAGGCGTCGGTCGTTCTGATACAGATCACCCTCCTATTGGGAGGTTTGATCAATTGTCTGCGGCGCGGATTCGGCAGACC
>NZ_CALJXO010000262.1:0-11440 GCF_937988555.1 uncultured Boseongicola sp.
ACAGAGTCGCTTTCGAGATCACAGCTGTAGAGGGGCATCTCAAAGTCTTTGAGATCGATCGGGGTGACATCGATGTCCGCGTCTCGGGCAATGCTCGCAGCCAAAGTTGAGCGTTTTTTGTTGGTCGACGCGGTCCGCGCGCGATCAAGAACATAAGAAGTTTGGGCATGGTCTTGGCTTTCTGATTGCGCCTAGGGGGTCGCACTAGGCCTTTAAGATCTGCGGGACAAAACCGTCGATTACTGGCAGTTTGCGCAGAGCGAACGGGCCACTGCCCTGGAGGGCAACTGCGACTGCAAGTAACACCAGCAGTAATGGGAATTCCCAGCCGCCACCTTCTGCACTGAACACCCAATTGTTGCCCGCATGCACCCAGAGCGCACCCAGCAGCATCGGGATCGAGAGTAGCGAGGCCAGCCGCGTATAGAGCCCCAAAAGGATCACTGTCCCCCCCGCGATTTCGGCGAAGATCGTCAGATATGCTGCGATTGGCGGCAATCCGAGGCTGGCAAAAAAGCCGACCGTTCCAGGAATGGTGAAAACCAGCACCTTCAAAAGGCCGTGGGCCAAGAGGATGCCGCCAAGGGAGACGCGGGTAATGAATGCGCCGTAGTTTGGGTTGGTTTGCTTTGTCATTGTTTTGTTCCATATGTGCTTGGGTCTGTTGAAGGATAGATTGCATACCGCCATAGATTTGATAATACTTTCTTTTGGAAGATCACTCATTCCATTAGGTTGATAGTGTAGATGGATCATGTTTCCCGCGTCGGCGTCTTTATCGCCGTTGTAAAAGCGCAGAGTTTTGCAGGTGCTGCGCGGGTGTTGGGCATTACCAGTTCGGCAGTATCCAAGCAGATCCAAAACCTTGAGCAGGATCTGCAGGTCAAGCTGCTCAACCGCACAACGCGAAACGTCTCTGTTACTGAAGAAGGGGCGGTCTATTATGAACGCGCTGCCCGCGCGTTGGAGGATTTGCAAGAGGCGCGAGAGCAGATTTATGATTTGAAATCGCGTCCAAGGGGACCGTTGAAGATAAGTTTTCCGCAGAGCCTAGGTATCAAATATTTTGGACAAGCAATTGCATCTTTTGCGGCGGAATATCCCGAGGTTGAGCTGGATGTGAGCCTAGATGAGCGCTTTGTCGATATCGTGAATGAGGGATTTGATCTGGCGGTGCGCATTGGTTCACTTAAAGATACATCCCTTATTGCACGCCGAATGGCATCTTGTCCGTTTGTGATATGCGCAAGCCCTGGTTATCTCAAAAAGCAGGGCACACCTAAAATGCCCGACGATCTTGCGCACCATAATGTGTTGGCGTTCACCGGAAATAGCGGACTGCACGAGTGGCGTTATCAGGACGCGACTGGCCAGCACGGCCAAGTCGGCTTGAGTGGAAACTTCAAATCTGATTCCGGGGATATACTATGTCGTGCGGCATTAGAGGGCGTCGGCATCGCCATTCTTCCCGTTTTCTACGTTGCCGAGCATATCAAAAACCAAGAGTTGCACGCGGTGTTATCTCACTATGTGACATCGCCCAAACGGGACATCTACGCCGTCTTCCAACCAAACCGCTTTCAGTCCACGCGGCAACGGTTGTTCGTGGATCATCTGGTTTCGACTTGCAAACAACTGCCGTGGGAAAGCTGACGCAACAACGATAGAAATGCCGGGGTGTTTAGCTGGCCGAAACTCGACATCCATTTTGGAGAGATCGCAGTGAACGGCGGCTATAAGACCAAAAAATGCTAATCTCAACTTGGCCTTGAATGACGACTTACAAGACTTTGAACACATAGACCTTAGAGGTGACGTCAGGCTCTATAAAGTAGTAGGAGCGAAATATCAGTGACTGATCGACCATTTTCCAAGCGCCGGTTTCAGAAAATGCGTCGACCGCCTGTTTCAGCTCTTGCTCTGGATATGGTTCGGCACGGATGTTGAAAATAATGTGGCCGCCGGACCGGGTAATACGCATAAACTCGTCCATACATTTTCCGGAAGATGATGACCTAGATCGTGCTCGTAAAGCCGCTGATAGGCCGATATTTTCTCGGCGAATTTGAACATTTATGGAGATGGATCAGAGACTGCGATGTTCTGAAATCCCACGAGATCCAACAAACCGCCAACGATCCCGGTGCCACAAGCGGCGTCATGGATAGGCCCGTCATCAGGGTCGACATGGGGCGCGATCATCGCACAGCCATTGGTCGAAACCTTGTATCCGTTGCCAAGGTTTTCGGCATCATAGCCTTCCGCCCAACCATCATAGGCAGAGCGCGCGACCTCAGCATTTTCCAAGCCATAAAACTTCCTTAGCTTCTGATTGCTTTCGGTCTTGGCCGTCACTGTGCCGCATCTTTCAAAAAGGTCAGCCACCTGTTGGGGCTAGCAAACACCGTATCCCAACTCTTCCATTTTTTCAAAACCAGACGTTGGATCCGCTGCTGCGAACAGCGGTTCAAAGTTCCGCATGGCGGACTTTAGTGCGGCCGGCAGCGAAGGCCCGCTTGGAGCCCAAACTAGACATCACAGGTCTCGGCTTGCTACGGTGTTCCAAAGAGACGAGCAGTCATTCACAAGGGCGGAGCTCCAGCAAACATGTCCACTGATACAGCCATTCTCGCTCCGGCAGGTCGAAGCTATCGTGGCGACATCACTGATCCCGACCGCTGGGCTACCTGGAAGCCAAACAAGGGCGATATCTTGGTCTGCACCCCCCCCAAATGCGGCACGACTTGGACGCAGACAATCCTTGCCATGCTCGTCAACGGAGGGCCGGACCTGCCCCAAAAACTGCCAATCCTGTCACCTTGGGTTGATGCCGATTTAGGAATTTCGGCCAAAGAGGTCTCTGTCACGCTCGCCGGGCAGAAAGGACGGCGGGTCGTCAAGACGCACACCCCTGGCGATGGCTTTCCGATTTGGCAAGATGTCGTCGTCATTGCTGTCTATCGCCATCCGCTCGACGTGTTCTTTTCGTTGCGTAAGCATGCCGCAAACATGAAGAATGCCGAGGAAGATCATATCATGCGCGCGCCAATTCCGCAGGCGATCCGTGCATTTCTTGAGGGCGCGTCAGACGTGAATGATTTTGATCGTGATACGCTCGCGACATTGGTCCACCATTATACGGAAACGGTTCTCTCAAGAAGATTTCCAGACCTCCGGCTTTTTCACTATTCTGACATGATACGGGACGGGCGGACCACGGTAGCGAGGCTGGCTAAAGCGGCTAATATTGATGCCGACGCCGCCTTATTGGATGCTGTCACCGAAGCGACGGCTTTTGGTGCGATGAAGGCAAACGCAGCGAACTATGCGCCCGTAGGTGGCACCGGGTTTTGGATTTCTGATGAAAGTTTCTTCGATTCCGCCAGCTCCAAGAAATGGGAAGGCCAACTGAGTGAGGATGAGATCGAACTATATCACGAACGACTGGCCAATCTGATCCCAGACAATCGGGCACGGGCCTGGTTGGAGAACGGAGACGGATAGAGAACCGTAGGTTTGTTTTGTCTTGGGCATGAAATTCAAAGGTCGTTAATTCCCGCTTAGCAGACCTTGGTGAATCCCGCAGCAAAGGTCGGCTTTGAGCGGCGGTCACAATTGATCGACGCAACACTTGCATTGAAACGCTCGGCGGCCGTTTCGTATCCCAGCGTCATTCGGGTCGTTCGTTAAGCTGTCTGGGCGACAGCACTCAGCTTGGCTTCCCTATGTGTCAACAAATCCGTCCCTTTTTGGAAGTAGGCCTAGCTGGCCCGAAGCTGCATATTTGGGCTTTTGAGAGAACATATGCGAAACAAGTCGCTGGTTGACGGGCTGTCCTGATGCAGGACGATGCTATCGTCTGAAGGTGTCATGACGGAGCAAGCATTTGCCACTATTTGGGGGCTTTCCTATTCCGATTTCGAGTTTCTGAGCCGGTATGGAGCGAAGTCCCGGGTCATGGTTGCGTGCCAGCTGCTTTTCTTTCGCCAGCATGGCTATTTTCCTGAGGACCGTTCTGCGTTTGATCCTGATGCGATCGAGTATGTTGCTGATCAAATTGGTATTGAAGACTGCCTTGCTTATAGCTTTGCCAGCTATAATGCCCGCCGCCAGCGTGCGGGCATTTTGGGTTTCCTTGGAGTCCGCCGGGCATCTGAGCGTGATCGCGCTAAACTTCAGGCATGGATGGGGAAGCACCTTGGCGGTCGCGACCTGAACTTGGCGGATTGGGTTGAGCGCGGCTATGCACAAGCCTGTCAAATGGGCGTTTTTGTTCCTTCGGAGAAAATCATGGAGCGCCTGGCCCACGCGTCCCGTCGTGATTTTCGCAAAGGTTTTCTGGCGCAAGTGGGATTACAGCTATCGGTCGAGACTATTGAGCAGTTGGAATGGGCGCTTTCTGAACCTTTGGCGGAAACGGGTTTTCAGCGGCTGAAGGACGATGTTGGTGCCGCATCGTTAGACAGCGTGTTGCGGGCGGCGCTGAGGGTGTCCTTTGTCGAGGGGCTCAATCTTCCGCTTGATATTCTAGTTGGCGTTGAACGCTGTTGGGTTTCGCGCCTCGCACGGCAAGTCGAGGGCGAAACCGCCTCAGAGATGCGTCGCCATGCGCTTGAGCGACGGTTGGGGCTTCTTGCCAGCTATCTGATGCATCGCAAATCACAGCTGACCGACGGTCGGATCGAAGATGTCATTTACCCTATCGCGGGCGCGGCCAGGCTACATGCTGTTATCGAAGAACATCGGACCAAGGGTACGCTGGATGCGCGCCGGGATACCTACTACGCTGATCTGGGCTTGTCGCAGGATGCGAAGAGCCCAGTAGCAGGTGTGAAAGCAGAATTGGAACGGGAGCTGCACCTGCTGAATGCAACCTTGCCCGACAATGACAAGGTGCGCCTGAGGTGGAGTGGAGAGAACCCTATTTCGCTTACGCCGTTGACGCCGGTTCCTCAGCCGCCCGGCCTGGGTGCGTTGAAGGCCGAGGTCGCCCGAGCATGGCCAATGACGGGCCTACTTGATGTTCTGAAGGAAACGGCCCTCGACACCGGTTTCTTAAACGGCTTTCAAACCTCGGCCAGCCGGGAGGCGCTTCCTCCGACACTTCGGGATCAGCGCTTGCTGCGCTGCCTCTATGGTTTGGGCCCGAATGCGGGCTTGAAACGCGTAGCCGCTGGTTCACCCGATGTCAGCTATGATGAGCTCTTGCACATTCGGAGGCGGTATATTGATCCTGCTGCTTTGAAGGCGGCCTGTGCGCAAGTTTCCAATGCGACGCTTGCAGTCCGAAATCCAGATGTCTGGGGACCGCCAGGCACGACTTGCGCAGTGGATTCAACCAAGTTCCGGGCGTGGGATCTCAACCTGATGACCGAATGGCACGCACGCTATGGCGGGTGCGGCGTCATGATCTACTGGCATGTCGAGCGGCAAGCGACCTGCATCTATTCCCAACTGAAGCGCTGCTCATCCTCTGAGGTCGCCGCCATGATCGAAGGCGTTCTGCGGCACTGCACGGATATGGAAATCCAAAGACAGTATGTCGACAGCCACGGCCAAAACGCCGTTGGCTTTGCCTTCTGTCACCTTCTGGTCTTTGAGCTTGCACCCCGCCTGAAAGCCATCGCGCGTCAGAAGCTTGCCCTTCCCAGTGCGGGCATGCGAGGGCAACTGCCCAATCTGCTGCCCATCCTGTCAGGTGTTGTTGATTGGGACGAAATTGAACGTCAGTATGACGAAATGGTCAAATACGCGGCGGCCAGCCAGCACGGGACGGCGGACCCTGAGGCCATCTTGCGCCGGTTCGCACGTTCAGATGTGATGCACCCTACCTACAAGGCGCTCGCCGAACTGGGTCGCGCCATCAAAACGATCTTCCTATGCCGCTATCTGCGCTCTGAGGCGTTCCGTCGGGAAATTCACGAGGGGCTGAACGTCGTCGCGAACTGGAACAGCACCAATAGCTTTGTGTTCTTCGGCAAAGGCGGTAAGATCGCCACCAACCGTGTGCGAGATCAGGAAACCGCTGCCCATGCGCTACAGCTGCTGCAATCATCTCTGGTCTACGTGAACACCCGGATGATGCAATTCGTCTTGCGCAACCCCGACGTGGTCGCGCGTCTGTCCCCCGAGGACTATCGCGGCCTTTTCCCGCTCATCCACCTCCACATCAACCCCTATGGCCGGTTCGAGGTCGATCTGGAAAAGCGGATCGATTTCGAACCCATGGCCGCATAAAGGCACTCATGGCGAAGAAAGAACCCCAAGTCCTGTGTTTGAAAATCACCCTTGGGTATGTCGACCCCGCACCGTGGCGTGAAATCGAGATCCGGTCGGACAAGACCCTGCCGCATCTGCATGACGCCATTCAGGCGGCCTTCCTGTGGAACGACATGCATCTGTGGGATTTCGAGATTGGCGACCGGAAATACCAGATGAAAAGCGAAGAGTTCTGGATCGAACCGATGTTCGGCCCGCCTTTGATGGAGGTCACCACGAAGAGGCTGGACTTCTTTTTGAACAGCAAGGTGCCGCCTGTGATCTATACCTACGATTTTGGGGATGACTGGGTGCATCGCGTCGAACTCGTTTCAAAGCGTTCGGTTGAGCCGAATGAACTGCAGCCACGTTTTGTTGCTGGTCAGTGGGCAACACCACCGGAGGACATTGGAGGCCCGCCAATGTACGAGGTTTTCAAGGAGGCACGTACAGATAAAAACCACGCGGAACATGAATGGGCCAAAGAGGGTGGATACGTCGATTGGGATCACATCGAGATCCATGCCGACGCTATCGCCGAACAATTCTCCAAACTGCAGAAGCAGAAACTACGACGAACCTCACACTGGGTTCGGGAGAGATGAAGTGTCATCATGGGTCTACCCATGGGGACACCTTCAATGACACTAGAGCAATCCACTTTTGTGTTCACTTTGGGCCGATTTCTCGATAATGAACAAGCCATGTCGAGGGCACACCCAAAATGAACACTTATCAGGCCAAAATCGGATATGCGCAGACCTCGACTGCGGATCAGAACCTCGATGCGCAGATTGCCGCCCTGAAAGCAGCCGGGTGTGGCATGGTCCGCACCGAGCAAAAGAGTGGTGCCAGCCTTGAGGGGCGGGCCGAGCTTAGGACGATCCTCGACTTCATCCACTCAGGTGAGACTCTGGTGGTCACCCGTATCGATCGGCTGGCCCGCAGCCTCAGTGACCTGCAGACAATCGTCGCCCAGCTGAAGTCCAAGGGCGCGCATCTGGCCGCAACAGAGCAGCCAGTGGACACCTCAAACGCCACGGGAAAGGCCTTCTTTGACATGCTCGGTGTTTTTGCCGAGTTCGAGACAAATCTGCGGCGTGAGCGGCAAGCCGAGGGCATTCTCGCTGCCAAGCAGCGTGGCGTGTATCGCGGCCGCCTCCCGAAAATCGATATGGCCACCATTCAGGCGAAGCTGTCAGAGGGCATGTCGCCTACGGAAATCGCACGTGACATGGGAATATCGCGGGGCACTGTTTATAAAGCAAAGGCTTTGATGTGAAAAAAAACAAGACAAAGCAGCGGCCTCCAGTGGCAAAGCCACCGGCCCAAACAAACACTAAAGTACCACCCCCGCGCAATCTGACGCCCCCGCTCTGTGAGAAACTGCGCCGGGACATGATGCAAGCGTGTCTAAAGGTGGCGGAGACGCACGGGTTGACGGTTGAAGGCGGGGAGCTGAGTGACATCGACTTGCGTCATGGTTTTGACATCAGCTTCCGCGTCGGTATTCCGATGCCAGACGGCGCGATCTATTCCCCGGACAAAGCCCTTTTTGAAGTCCTTGCTCCACATTTTGGCCTTGAACCATCTGACTATGGACGGCCCTTCAGATTGCGTGGAGACCTCTACCGGATTGTGGCAATCAATCCCAACAGACCAAAGTACCCGATTAGCACTGAGCGTGTTTCCGACGGGCGCGGGTTTAAGATGCCAGCCGAAACCGTCGTAATGTATCTGCAGAACTCCAGCGCCTGACTGTTCACATATTGATTCCGTCGGAGCCCAAATATGCAGCTTCGGGCCAGCTAGGCCAAGTAGTGTCGCATCAGACGATTGGTATTTTCACGAACTGTAGATTTCCCTCGATCGCAGGCGCTCCATAACGGCTGACCAAAGGGCCGGCGCTGTGCGCTCAAAGCTTCTCTTCCGTCTCACGGTTGATCGGATAGCCGCTTGCCGGGCCTTTAACCGGCTGAACCAGCATCCGGTCGAGCCACAGTTCGCGCCTTGTGCGAAATTGCTCGATCCCGATCGACATTCCCTCATGCCCTGCTGCCGGCTGCGCCTTGTACGTGCCGAGTAGCCTGTCCCACCAAGGGAGGTTAAAGCCAAAATTACTGTTCGTTTCTTCCGGTCGGATCGAGTGATGGACGCGATGCATGTCAGGTGTGACCACGATCAAGCGGAGGACTCGGTCCACAAGCGTCGGCAGCCGGATGTTGGAGTGATTGAACATCGCAGTTGCGTTCAACAGAACCTCGAAGATCAACACCGCGACGGCGGGTGGCCCCAATGCCACGACCACCGCCAACTTGATCCCCATCGACAGCAGAATTTCGACCGGGTGAAAGCGCAAGCCCGTGGTCACGTCAAACTCGAGATCCGCGTGATGCATTCGGTGCAACCGCCAGAGCGCGGGGACAGCATGGAACATCACGTGCTGTAGATAGATGACCAGATCAAAAACGATCACAGAGACGAGGATTGCACCCCAGCCGGGAACGTCGATGATATTAAACAGACCCCAGCCCTGGCTCTCTGCCATCACCGCCAATCCGACCGCAAGGATTGGAAAACTTAATCGCAACAAGATCGTATCAACCACCACTAATGCCAGATTGTTCGTCCAGCGGATCAATCGTGGGATTTCCTGCCGTCGCCGCGGCGCAGCGAGTTCCCAAGAGGCCATCACCACCAAAACGCCTAGAAACACTGCAAGGCGAAGTTGCGGTTCGGCGGCAAGAATGGACTCGGTCATTGGCATTGTCGGAGCTTCTGTGTTGCGGTCCGCGCGGCGCGGACTTCAGGTCACGGTGAACTGACCCATCATACCAGCATCTTCGTGTTCAAGGATATGGCAGTGGAACATGAACGGTGTCTCGCGGCTGGCGGGTTGGTCAAAACGGGCGAGGAGATCGGCTTCTCCCGGAACGAGCACAGTATCCTTCCAGCCGATGTTTTCCGGTCGTGGCGGCGCACCATTCTCGCTCACCACCCTGAACCGGACGCCATGGACGTGGAGCGGGTGGGCAAGCATCGTGCTGCGAACATGCCAGCGTTCGACGGAACCGAGGGCGACTTCGAAATCTATACGGCGCATGTCGAAAGGACGCCCGTTGATCGCAAAGCCACCTCCTCTCATCATCCCACCCATGCCCATATCCAGCGAGACCTGCCTGGTGTTTACCTCAGCTCCCAACAGGTCTTCGAGCACACCGTCCAGTTGCTCTGGCAGGCGGCCGATGCGCGTAGGCAGCGTCGTATCGGTCGCGAACTGCAGAATCCCATAGGACTGGCCCGGATCGCTCATCAATATGGGAGCGTCGCCACCCGAAAAATCGACAAGGATCTCCGCCCGTTCGCCCGGGGCAAGGCGAAGCGTGTCCAGCGCTACCGGCGCTGGCAGGAAGCCGCCATCTGTTGCCACCAGATGCATTGGGCGCGCGTCATCGAAGAACAGCGTGTAAATGCGGGCGTTCGAGCCGTTGAGCAGACGCAAGCGCGTGATCCCTTTTGGCACGACCGCCGTTGCGCCTGCCTGGCCGTTTACGAGCATCCGATTGCCGGAGAAGCCGTGCATCACGTCCATCCTTGAGGCGGAATAGACCATTCGACCCGCCGCATCGAACCGGCGGTCCTGCAGAACCAGCGTTAAATCGTCGATGCCGTAGGCAGACGGCAGGCCGCGAGCATCGTCCTGCCCGTCCCTCACGTGGATGACCCCGGCCAGCCCAAAATACACCTGCTCTGCAGTTTGTTCGTGGATATGCGAGTGATACCAGACCGTTGCCGGATCCTGCGCAATTACCATCTCTGGACGCCATGTCTCGCCAGTCGCAATAGGAAGATGTGGTCCGCCGTCATGCTCTCCCGGCACCAAAAGGCCGTGCCAGTGCGCGCTGATGGGATCACCGAGCGTGTTTTTCACCTCAGCGGCCAGCTCGCCGTTTTGAACGACGATGGTCGGCCCCAGATAGTCCTGATTGAACCCAGCCGTGGGCGTAGTGGCGCCTCCGAGAAAACTGGTGCTCCCGGCGCTTGTCGTCAGAGCCAAGCGACCGGTCGCCCGGGTGTCGAGAAGCGGCGGCATCGATAGACGCGTCAAGGGAGCCTTTGATTGGGCAAAGGCGCGCCGGGTGGGCAGCTGCGAAAGGGCCCCCGCGGCCCCAAGCATTGCGGACGATGAAGTCAGGAAGTGGCGTCGTTTCATTTTGGCCTTTCGATGCCGGGATGGGGTTATGAAGATGCAAAAACCCTCGAGATGGGGCCTTAATAGTCAACACATTTGACAATTTTGACCGCAGTTCAGTAGGCGGCAAAAGGGGCGGCCCCAGCCTAGACAGGCGCTGGGGAAACTCTGGCCGCAGATCCAGATCAGTCAGCCAGCAATTTCTTGCGTTCCTCGAATTCCTTGGAGTCGATCTCGCCCTTTGCGTACCTTTCCTTGAGGAGCACGATAGCCCGGTCATGCGCAGCATGACCGTTTCCAGCCAGTCCGGGCCCGCCGAACTGCCGCATAAGATAGATGACCCCCGCAACGATTCCGACCAAGATCAGAATCATAAAAACTGGCCCGAGAAACATGCCAAAACCACCCCATTGGCTGTCGCCCCACATCATGCCATGTTCGTGAGCATACGAACCGTAACGGTCCGGGATTTCCCCGACCTGCGCCATGCCAGACGTGGCGGCAGCGCCGACTAGGGCGGTCAGGCTCGCAATTGTCTTGAACTTCATCTTATAGCTCCTCTTGCATGGGATTCCCTCTAACCACCTGTTTCTCATACAGAGAAATCAGCGCGCGATTCCTGATCTGGATCAAGTCGGCAGTTCCGAAATCCGATATCGTATTTCGAAGTCTTCCAGGCGCGGATCCGATCCCATGGCGTCGATGCAGGCGCATAAAAAATCCAGAGCTGCACGCGGTCACAGGTCAGTTTCGCGATCTCCCGAAGAAGGCAGTAGAGGCTATCTGAAAACAGAAGGAGGCGCGCAAACTCTAGAGACATACGGCTAGTCAGAAGATTATAGTTTCTAAACTAGTGCGTCGCGTCGCCATATTTGACAGCGTTTGAATTTTCTGAATCACTTCAAAAACACTTTTGGAGGTTTTTTGGATGGGCAAACGTGGACCCGCAGTGAAGTATGTTGTTCGGCTTAGTGCAGATGAGCGTGCGCA
>NZ_CALJXO010000263.1:0-18367 GCF_937988555.1 uncultured Boseongicola sp.
GGGCCACGAATTCGAAGTTACATGCGATTTCCTCGCAGGCTTCAACAAATCCCTGCGTCAAAGAGTCGAAATACGGATTGCCGGTGTTTTTCCCAACAAAGACGATGTCGATATCTTCAGCGAATGCACCACTTGCCATGACGGCAAGTGCGGCCGTTGCCGTGGTGAGAGTTTTCTTAAACATTTTTTCCTCCTGTTAAAGTCATCGAAACGGGGCTTCCCCCTATAGTGCGCCCTTCAGCGTTGCGTTCGGGCGTAAATAAAATTTGTGGCGATAATAGCGACGATCAGCAAGATGCCGAGCACCGTCAATTGAATAGCGGGGAGCAGATTGGCGACGGTCATGCCGGTCGAGACAATCACCAAAAGCCAGGCTGCAAGAAACGTCCCAAGGATCGTGCCACGCCCGCCAAAGATATAGGTGCCACCAAGCATGGCCATAAGAACCATCTGCAGCTCGCCCCCCAAAACAAGATCATAGCGCACTGACCCAAGACGCGAGGCCGCCATCATGCCAGCTGCAGCACTCACGACGCCAAGCACAAGGAACAGACCAACCTTGATCCGTTTGGCGTTGATTCCCGCATGAAGCGCTGCCGCCTGATTTGTGCCGATCTGGTATATTTGTCGACCAATCACGGTCGTGCCCAGCACCAACCCAAGGATCAGCGCGACCACCATAAAGATGACAACCGGTAGCGGAATACCAAAAACCATCACTGTGTTGATACCGATGAAACTCTCGGGCACGCGGATGGAACGGTCCCCAGCAATCACCTGTGCAATCCCGCGAAAGAAGATCAGTGTTCCGATCGTCACGATGATCGACGGTAGCTGCATACGGATCGACATGAAGGCGTTGATTGCGCCCATAGCCAGCCCCGCCAAAAGGCCCACCGCGACCGCCAACGGCAGCGGAACACCCGCGTCCTGCGCCCAGGCGAAAATGCAGGCCGACAAAGCCATGTTGGCCGCGGGCGATAAATCGATCTCGCCCGAGATCACCACCATCGTCAAAACAAGCGCGACGATCGACATTTCGGCAGTCAAGGTGAAGCTACGTAGAATGTAGTTTGCGTCCAGAAAGAAAGGCGACAAGGTGCTTGCCCCAACCAAGCCCGCAATAAGTAATAGGAAAGTCATCGTTTCGGGCCGCACAAGGATCAAGTGCCAAGTCGGCCGCGCGGGTGCGAGCTCTCGGGATTTTGCGACTGTGGTATCAGTCATGCCACACCTCGCGACAGACTAACAACGCCACGCTGGCGGACCGAACGGTCGATGAGCAATGCGATCAGGATAACAGCACCATAAATGGCGTTCTGGGTCGACCCCGGGATGCCAAGAAGCGGCAGCGCCGCGGCCACACAGCCCAAAAGCAATACGCCAAGCACTGTTCCCAAAACTGTGCCAACGCCTCCATTGATCGACACGCCTCCGATGACCACCGCCGCAATTACCTGAAATTCAAATCCCGCGCCCGTATTCGAGGGGTTCACGAACCCCCAGCGGCTTGCGTAAAGGATACCAGCAAGGCCACACAGCGCGCCCGACAGCGTGAAGACAATCAGCGTCACCTTTGTGACGTCGATCCCCCGCAATGGTGCAGCATCAGGGTTGGAACCAAGGGCGTATATCTGTCGACCAAGCTGGGTATGCCGCGCAACGACATACGTCATCAGGGCCACAGCGAAGGCGATCAGGATAATCCATGGGATATCGAATATCGGCGATGTCCGTGACATTGCCTTAAGCTCTGTCGGAATATTGGCACGGTTTATCTGGCGCGCGTCCGAAATGATGAATGTCAGCCCGCGATAAAGGCTCAGCGTGCCAAGCGTGACGATAATCGACGGCAACTTGAAGATCGTCACCAGCAATCCATTCACAAGCCCTAAGACAGCACCCGTTAGGATCGCAACAGGAAAGCCAATTATCCACCAGACATCTGGGAAGTCCCGGTACATTAACCCGGCAACCATAGCGGAAAACCCAAGTGTGGAACCAATCGATAAATCCACATGCCGCGCCACCAGGATAAGCATCTGCGCCATGGCTCCGATCATGATAAGCGGCGTCAAAAGCAACACGATCCGCAGACTTTGACCCGTAAGGAACTGCGGCTTGTAAAGCCCAACGGTCGCGCAAAATAAAATGATCATCACAAAGATACCAGCTTCTCGCCGAAGAAATACGGAACGCAAGACGTTCATGCAGCCACTCCCGAACGTGGCACGGCGGCCTGCATGACATTCTCCTGCGTGGCCTTTTCGCGCGGGATCTCAGCCATCAGCCGCCCTTCCGACATGACCAAGATGCGGTCACAAAGTGACAAAAGCTCGGGCAACTCGGACGAAATCAGCAGGATCGCGCGACCCGCCTCTGCCAGATCACCGATCATGTCGTAGAACTCGGCCTTCACGCCAATATCAATGCCGCGCGTCGGTTCATCAAGGATCAGTATTTCCGGTTCAGTCAACAGCCAGCGGGCCAGAATGACTTTCTGCTGATTACCGCCCGAAAGCTCGACGATGGGTTGGCCAAGCGAAGCCAATCGGATCGAAAGATCATCCACTGATTTGCGCGAAATCTTGCGCTCAAGACTTCGGCGGATCACACCCCTTGGCGCAATTTTCTCCGGAATTGCCGCGGTCAGATTGTGCTCGACTGGAAGTGTGCCGAAAATGCCGTCGCCCGCCCGATCCTCTGGCACAAATGCAAGCCCAAGCTCGATGGCATCCGTCGGCTTTTCAATCCGGGCCACTTTCCCGCCAACGCGTATCTGACCCGAAGTGGCCGGCGCGACACCGAAAAGCGCGCGTGCCACATCCGTTCGACCAGCGCCCACAAGCCCCCCAAGGCCGATGATCTCACCTTTGCGCAGCGAGAAGCTGATATCTTCGAACGCACCAGCGCATGTAAGATTTGATACCTCTAGCGCCATGTCTCCGATTTCGGCCGTGTGCTTGCGCATGTATTTCGTGAGGGTCCGGCCGATCATAAGTCGAATGATTTCGTCATCCGGGATACTGTCGATCGTCCGCGTTGCAATGTGCGCACCGTCGCGAAAGATCGTCAGCCGATCGCACAGCATGCGCACCTCTTCCAAGCGATGCGATATGAAAATGATCGTACGACCCTCTTCCCGCAACTGCCGTGCAATGGTGAAAAGAGTGTCAACCTCGCGCGGGGTCAGCGGCGCGGTCGGCTCGTCCATGATGATCAAACGGCTGTCCGATGCCAAAGCCCGCGCAATTTCCACCATTTGCTGATTTGCGATCGACAGCCCGCGCATCGGGCGCGTGACGTCAATCAAGACGCCAAGCATCTCCATATACCGGCGTGCATCTGCGATGATCTTGGCCCAGGGAACTCGCGCAAGAAGTCCCGTTCCGTGACGGCCCATAACGATATTCTCGGCGACGGAAAGGTCTGGGAAGGACACGGGTTCTTGGTGGATAAGGGCAATCCCAAGCTTCTGCGCTGCCATTGGGCTCGAGATCCGGACGGATTCACCATTTAGGCGAAGCGTTCCACTCGTCGGGCGATGAACACCCGCAAGGATCTTTGCGAATGTCGACTTTCCAGCTCCGTTCTCACCCAAAAGCGCATGGATCTCGCCGGCATGCAGATCAAGATCAACGTCGCTCAGAACCTCGACGCCGCCGAACTGTTTGGAAATTCCGCGCGCTTCTATCAGCATCGGAACATCGCTCATCACCCGCCCACCCCTTCTGCGTCAAAGGGAACTGGGGCGTCGGCAACAATCAAGTCTTCCGACTTCAGGTCATCCCAGAATGCCGCCGGGATTTCGGCGTCCACCGACGCAATATTGGCCTTCAATTCCTCGGGCTTTGCAGCCCCCGGGATGATCGCAACGGCCGCCGGATGCGAGAGCGGGAACTGCAGCGCTGCCGCTTGCAAAGACACGCCGTGCGATGCACAGACCGCTTCGATACGGCGGACCTTTTCGACCACACCTGCGTCGGCTATCCCATAGTTATAGTGCGCCGCGCCCGCCGAGCCCGTCGCAAGAATACCCGACGCAAAGGGCGCACCGATGATAACGCTGACATTGCGCTCGATACAGGCCTGCATTCCGGTATGCAGGCTATCTTGATCAATCAGGGTATAAGGCATCGCGACCAGCGCGAAATCGAGGTCCACCCGCTGTGCCAGATCGGCAAGCTGTTCTTTCATGTTGATACCCATACCGAACGCCGCAATATCACCAGACGATTTCAGCTCGCCCAACGCTTTCATTCCTGTTTCGGACAGGTCCTTCGTGTGGGCGGCAAGTGCCTCTTCATCGTGGAAGCCGCTATCAAGATCGTGGATGACCAGCGCGTCGACAGTATCAAGCGCGAGGCGTTGCAGGGCCTGCTCGTATGACCGCATGATCCCGTCGTAGGAATAGTCGAATTTCACCTCAAATCTGAGGCCACCAACCCAAGGGCCACGATCAAACGCCCGCGGGTCGGCCGGACGGTAAAGAGTACGACCAACCTTGGTTGTAATTAGGAATTCATCTCGTGGCTTCGTGCGCAGAAAGCCTCCAAGCCGATGCTCGGACAGTCCGCGACCGTACCAAGGGGCGGTGTCGTAATACCGGACCCCGCCATCCCATCCAGCAGCCAAAGTAGCCTGTGAAACGCTTTCCTCCACGGTACCGTAAAGCTCTCCAAGATGCGCCGTGCCCATCCCGAAAGCCGGAAGATGCAGCGACGTATCAGCTACTTTTCGGCGACTGTGAAAAAGGCTGTCCAAGGTACCGTACCTCCCCCGTACCAAGTTAATTTTCCTCTCTCTGTATACTTGTCAGACAAAAATTTGTGTGACAAGTATTATTCCAAGGGCCACACCAGACCAAGATTCTTGCACGCAGATTCAGCACTCCAAATTCTCATTCTTCGGTTCGCCGCGTGTTTGGAAAGGGGTGCCCGCCGCCGAAAAGGACCCTTTTACGATGGTGCGCATTGTCGACGTCAAAACGACAATTTGGGAGTGGATCGGACCAGTCGCCCCGATGCCTCCACACTTTTGTACGACAGCCGGAGACCTTGTCTCGGATGTCTCTGGCTCGACAGCTGGGTTTCGCTTTCTGGGCTGGCTTATTGTCGAAATCGAATGCGACGATGGAACAATCGGGATCGGCAATGCCGCCCTTGCGCCCCATGCCTGCAAAACCACCATAGACACCTACCTAAGGCCGCTCCTGATCGGCGCGAACCCGATGGACACCAATATCTCTGGGAATCGATGTATCGACGCACCTTGCCGTTCGGCCGAAAGGGCATCGGCATGACAGCGATCTCAGCGATTGATCTTGCACTGTGGGACGCCAAAGGAAAAATCCTGTCGCAGCCGGTGTTCAATCTGCTTGGTGGGCGCACGAAGTCGAAAATTCCAGTCTACGCAAGCCGCCTCTATAGTCAGCCGCTCAGTACGCTCTACGATGAAGCAAAAAACTATGCTGACCAGGGATTTAGGGCAGTCAAACTAAGGTTCGGGTGGGGGCCAAAGGACGGGCTTGAAGGGATTAACAAGAATATCTCTCTGGTCGAAACCGTTCGCGAGGCCGTCGGTCCGGATGTCGACATAATGGGTGACGCCTACATGGGCTGGAACGTCGAATACGCCAAGCGCATGATCCGGCTCCTTGAGCCGCTTAATATGCGCTGGGTTGAAGAGCCTGTGATCTCTGACGACCTCGCGGATTATGCCAGTCTGCGGGCGATGAACAAAGTCGCGATTTCGGGTGGCGAACACGAATACTCTTTGCATGGGTTCCGTCAGGCGCTTGAGCTCGACTCGTTTGACATTGCGCAATTCGACGTAAATCGGGTGGGTGGCATCACGGCGGCCAAAGAGATCACCGCACTTTGCGAAGCAAACGACGTCGCCGTGATCCCGCACGCCGGTCAGATGCACAACTATCACATCACCATGTCGTCCTACGCCGCTCCGATATCTGAATTCTTCCCACAAGTGCCCGTCGAAGTCGGCAACGAGTTATTTTGGTATATCTTTGACGGCGAACCGGTAGCAGATGACGGCTTCATCAACCTTTCCGACGAGGCCCCTGGTTTCGGGCTGACCCTAAAAACCCCCGATCCCACGACCTTCAAACTGACGAGCTAGGAGCCATGCCTGATTTTCCGATCATCGACACTCATCTGCACATCTGGGATATGGATCGATTAACCTACTCGGCCTTCGAAGGTCATCCTCTTTTTGGCAAGACGTATCAGATCGAGGACTACCAGAGGGACAGCGGTGCCCTTGAGATCGAGGCGATGGTCTTCCTCGAATGCTTTGCTGACTTTACCGAAACTGGCGGCCAGTACATCGACGAAATCAAATTCGTCGAGGACAGCGCCAAGCGAGATCCACGCATAAAGGGCATCGTGCCAATGGCGCCCCTGGAATGGGGCGGTCGGGTCGAGCCGATGCTGGAAGAGATGCAGGCAAATCACCCGACCGTAAAAGGCATCCGCCGCATTATGGAATTCGACGCTGATCCACGCGCGCTCACTCTGTCGCCTGACTTCATTGATGGCGTAAATCTTCTACACAAATTTGGCTGGCATTTCGAGATCAACGTAAACTTCACCCAGATGGATATTATCCGCGAATTCGTCCAGCACATCCCGGATGTCCGAATGATCCTCGATCACTGCGGGAAGCCAGGCATCAAGGAAGGCGCGATCGACCAATATCGAGCCGATATCGGCGACCTTGCTCAGCATCCGAACGTGTGGATCAAGCTGTCAGATCTTCCGCCCTATGCAGACCCGGAAAACTGGACGGAGGACGACCTGAGACCCTATATCGACGCGACAATCGAGACCTTTGGTTTTGATAGAACCATCTATGCTGGGGACTGGCCCATTTGCCTGCAGGCCACCAGCCTTACCAGGTGGGTCGAGACCCTCGACAAGGCGCTCGCAGGCGCATCAGAAACAAACCTGCGCAAATTCTATCGGGACAATGCAAATGACTTCTATCGACTTGGACTTTAACTGACTGGACCCCCTTGTGGCTGACCTTGCTGACACTAAGAACCTGAAGGGCGGAGACGACGCCTTCGCCGCGATCGTGAGGGCACAGAAGGCGGCCGAACCGGGCCTTGATTTCGCCGGCGGTACTCTTTCGCGTCCCTCGATATCCGAACAGGTCTCAAGCCGCATTCTCGCAATGATTAAGTCCGGAAACCTCAAAGCCGAGGACCGCTTGCCGACCGAACAACAGATGTGCCTCGCCTTCGGGATTAGCCGACCACCCTTGCGCGAAGCTCTTAAGGCTCTGACCTTAATTGGCATTCTCGAAAGCAAGCAAGGGGGCCGTTACATGGTCACCGACCTGTCGCCGACCCGCCTCGTCACGCCGTTCAACGTGCTTCTCTCGGTTGCGGACCATGACCTCCAAGTCCAGTTTGAAGCGCGCGCGGTTGTCGAATTAGAACTTGTCCGGTTTTGCACCGAGCGCGCAAGCGATGAGCAATGTGCACGCATCCTGAGCCTCGGAAACGACGGTCTCACATTTTACCATGATCCGATTGGCTTTCGATTGCTGGATGTCGAGTACCATCAGGCTATTAACGCCGGCGCGAACAACACCATTCTGGCGACGATCTCTGATGGGCTCTACAACGTCGCCATCGATGCCCGCCGCATTGCCAGCGCAACGCCGGGCGTCATTGAAATTTCAACCGACCAGCACTGCCGCGTGGCCGAAGCCATCGCTGCCAGAGACACTGGCGAAGCAGTTAAAGCCTACCGCGAGCACCTCGACCATGTGCTCGAAACGACCATTCGCGCGATTCACGAACTATCGGAGTAGACCTATGGCCGAGCGCATCGCCTTTCGCATGACCCTCCATCCCGGACAGGCCATCGAGTACGAAAAACGCCACGACGAGATTTTTCCCGAACTCTCTGAGGCCCTCAAGAACGCCGGCGTGTCCGACTACTCGATCTGGCACGATCCGCAGTCCGACCACCTGTTCGGCATCCTGACCCGCACCGACGACCACACCCTCGACGCATTGCCCGACACCGAGATTATGAAGCGGTGGTGGGCGCATATGGCAGACGTTATGGAAACAGACGCTAACAACGTGCCAACACAGGTGCCGCTCAAGCGGGTTTTCCTGCTCCCATGAGCCGCGCATTCCGCATCAAGGACATACGTGTCTGGACCGTTTCCAAATCCAGCAAAGGCGGCGACTACTTCAATCAGGGCGCGGGGGAGCATTGGCTGGTCGACAGCCTGATCTCGAACCCGATGTCGTCATATCCGGCGTACCGCGAAAAACGAACGTCCTGGGGGATTGGTGTCCTGGGCTCCATCCTTGTCGAAATAGAGACCGAAGACGGCACCGTCGGCGTGGCGACCGGTACGGGCGGTGTGCCTGCGGCGTGGCTCATCGCCAATCACTTCAGCCGGTTCCTCGTCGATCAGGATGCGCGGAATGTTAATTTGATCTGGGACCAGATGTATCGCGCATCGCTGCCATACGGTCGCAAGGGTATCACTGTCATGGCCATCAGCGCGGTCGATCTCGCGCTCTGGGATCTCTTGGGGAAAATCCGCAGTGAGCCGGTCTACAATTTGATCGGTGGCTTAACCCGCGACGAGATCTCTTTCTATTGCACGGGCCCACAAGCGGCCGCGGTTAAGGACCTAGGTTTCTGGGGCGCAAAAGTCCCCTTGCCGCACGGCCCTGCAGACCGAGACGAAGGCCTGGAGAAAAACGTAGCCTTCCTGCGCGCGCACCGCGAAGAGGTCGGCCCCGGCTTTCCCCTTATGGTCGACTGCTACATGTCATTGACAGTGCCTTACGCAATAGAATTAGCCGAGGCCTGTAAAGAACTCGACATATACTGGTGGGAAGAGGTCCTCTCGCCTGAAGATGTCGATGGCTATCGTCACATTCGCAGAGCTCATCCAACTCTAAAATGGACAACCGGTGAACACGAATACACCCGTTATGGCTTCCGCCCGCTGATCGAAGAGCGTCTCATCGACGTCCTTCAACCGGACGTTATGTGGGTTGGCGGCTTGACCGAGCTTTTACGGATCGCCGCCCATGCTTCAACGCTGGAAATCCCGGTGATCCCGCACGGCAGCGGCCCCTATTCCTACCAATTCATCGCCAGCCAGACCGGTACACCACTTTGCGAATACGTCGCGACAAGTGCCGATGGCCGATCAATTCTTCCAGTCTTCGGCGATCTATTCGAAGGCGAAGATGTACCCGTAAATGGTCGCTTGAAGTTGTCGTCTGCACCGGGCTTTGGAATGACCGTAGCGGACCGCAGCGTCCTAAAGCCTCTTCCACAATAGCACCATGGAGTTGCCAGACGAATGCGCACCAAGTCTCTACTAGGACAGTGACGCGGGCTTTGTCACGCTAACTCAGAAGAAGCAATTATACCGACGTTGCCCGAGATCATGCAGCCAAAATTTCGAACCATTCAGTGAATTACCGGCCCCGCTTTCGCGTCGGCTCAGCCTTCCAAGACACCTACGGATCAAACCAGATGGTCAAAGATCCACGCTGCTTCCGCGCCTTGTTGTACTCAGGCCAGTTCAGCAAAGGGATCGACCTGACCATGGTCATAGAGACCTAGTCCCTGAATGAATTTATCTCCACATGCGTCAGCAAGCTTCCGCATACCTGAAAAATTTGATGATGAGACCGTCGCCGAAGACTTCACCCCGATCCCAACAACTTCTCCTCGCCTATTCTCTATCACGATGTCGACCTCGTTCTTGTCCTTGTCTCGGAAGTGGGAGAAAGAACATCAGTTCTCACTCCACGTTGCTATCTTTTGCAGTTCGCTGAGGGCGAATATCTCCAGAACCGCCCGGAAGGACGTCTTGTCCTTCCAAACGACATCCGGAGAGATGCCTCTCAGCGCAGGAAGGAGCCCGGAATCAAGAAAATGGAGCTTGGGCCGACTTTGTCAGCCGTTTGAGCTTGTTCGTGAACCATGGCTGGAGTGTGTGAACGATGAACAGTCTCTCAAAGACACCGAGATACTTCTTGGTAGTGACGTGGTTGAGACCCACCGCTCCGCCGATGCCCGAATAGTTGACGAGCTGGCCGGAATGTTCGGCAAGGGTATTTAGAAGCTTTAGCATGATGGCAAGCTGTTCGATCTGTGCGGCGTCGCGAACGTCGCGTTGGACAATTGCATCAACATATCGATGATACCAATCCTGCTTTCGGCCCCATTTTTCGCGGATGATCGCCTCCGCATAGCCGCCCGCCAGAACGATTTCGATCATATCGTAGCCGAGCACGTATCCCAAGCACTCGGAGTGCGTTCCATATCCGGTGAACAAATGGGACAAGGTCAAATAGCAACCCAGCTGTCGTTTCTAGGCTATTGAGCATCCTAGTCCCAAGAGATCATTATTTCATTCAAGCGTGATCCCATCGGGCAATTCAAAACCATTTTAACGCAATCTTATAGTGGGCACTCGATCAAAGTCAGATTTGTCCGGCGGGCGCAGCAGACGCTGGCACATATCGCAGCGAACGTTCGCTTCCCGCCATAAAGTCCCGAATATGCGGGTATTGGGCAGTGTCGGATTAAACGGACCTAGCCGCACTGCCGCTGCTCAGAGCCTTTCAGCTCGGGCATAATTTCATTATCTCCTTGATTATCATCAATCAGCGCGACATGAAGGCAGCCGAAATTCCATAAAATAACCGTTCCAGATCAGCTTAATCTGACAATGCCGCCGTACAGATAATGGGCGACGACAGCGCAATTATGCAAACATTTGGTGCGGGCGTGCCGCAGAAAAGGAAAGACACATGATTACCGTTACACGTCTTGATATCGCAGACGCCAATGTCCTGATCACGGGCGCTGTCGCCCATGCAGGCATCATCGGAGTGCCTATGTGCATCGCGATCACCGATGAGGCAGGTCAGCTGATCGCTTTTTGCAGAATGGACGGTGGCAAAGTCACCTCGACGACGATCGCCATCGACAAAGCGTTTACCGCTGCCGCTGCGAAAAAAGCGACCCACGAATATGGCGCGGCCAGCCAACCTGGCGCCCCAACGTTTGGCATTTCGTCCGCCATTAACGGTCGGTTGATGATCGTCGGTGGCGGCCTTCCTGTCATTGTGGACGGCGCAGTTGTTGGCGGCATAGGCATCAGTTCGGGCACGCCCGATCAGGACATGGCAGTCGCGCAAGCAGGCATTGATGCGTTTCTCAAACGGAATTGACTGGGATTTGAATGATCCGCCGGGTTGGCGGTGAGGCGTGTTGCATGGATCAAGCCGCGCGCGAGATTTCTTCTTTCTCGATCTCTTCAGAAGACGTGTTTGTCGTTCGCTCGGTCATACCCTTCAGGGCTTTTGTCGCGATGTTCATCTCGCAGGTTTGACGCTCGGGATCCTGTGCTTTCAAGGCTCCACAAAGATACCTTAATTTTTGTCCGCGAGCGTCGCAAAAGCGCCGCCTCTGTGGGCAACACTGATGCTTGTAGTAACGAGTGATTTGAGTGCTGGGGGTCGTCCGCAAAGGGCGGCCCCTTTTCCAAGCGCTTCAGGCGAATACACGGCCTCGGTGCTTACTCCCCTTTCAATTCCCAGATCGCGGAAAAACTTTAACCTTAAAGGGGTTTGTTTCGCTCAGCAGGTCTGACTCCCCCGTCTTTCTTGCTTTTGTTTAAACGCTGGACACGATCCCTCAACCCGCCACTGACCCCCGACAGACAAGCCCAGCATACAAGATCTTGTTCATTCATCGACAAATACCCGCTGTTAGACCGATCGTCGTGTTAACGCGACAACGCCCTCAGGGCACACTGACGTGTGTTAGTTTCGAAAACTTAAGAACGTGTGAAGCATCAACCTTTGAGTGTCTTTTATTCGGGGTTCCGAACCATAATGGCTAGCATGAAGTATGTTTGGAAAATCATAGGTCGCTACGCACCTGACGATGCAGAAGGCCACCAAGGCTATGCCTATGCTGGTAGCATGGGCGAAGCGTTAGAATTGGCGAACAAGCCGGATGCCGTCGCAATTCCTGAACCAGGGAAAGACTGGTCGGGGCCAGAGGGTGTGAGTGCGTACTGGCTTGACGGTCTGGTGGCAAACTAATGTATCGCGCAACATAACCTTCCTGCCCAGCCACCTCAGCTGGAAGGGTTAAGCCCACCGCTTAGTAATTTCCCGAAAAGCGCATGGTTCGGCTGGAAGAGGTTTGGAATTGCTCATACCCGACGATACGAAACTGCCCTGCCGGCCTCAAACGGGGTTTCTCTAACAGGGCCCTTTGCTGGCCATCTTTCATGCCATGCAACAGGTTGGCACAGTCCGCCCGCAGCGAGCGCTTTCGGGAGTGAAGCCGCCTTTCCCGAAACTCCGGGCTAACCCCACGCCACCTCATATGAGCGACATAAGATAGACGATGGCACTTGCGACACCGGTCAGCAGGAGAACGAAGACAGCGAAGAGGGCGAAGGCGAGCAGGAACGATCCGGACCGCCCCGGAAAACTCCGGGCAAGGCCGCCGAACCAGACAGACCGTTCGATCACAGCAACGTACAGAGGAAGCGCGCTTACAAGCGTCGCGTAGAGATACACGCCTGAAATGTTGTCGAACAGGGCCGACCTCGCAAGGGTAGGAGCGACCACGCTCAGCGCTGTCATTCGGCTACCGCCAAACGAGCCGAACCAGTCCGCCGAGAGGACGTAGATCAGCACGTGCAGCAAGACGAATGCCGCGAGCCTTGCCGAGACGTCGATCAACACCACGAAGGCCGCATCTCGTTTCCCGGTCGGCCAGGTATTCATCCATCCGAAGAGGAAGAGGGAAATGTAGTTCACCACGAAGACGACGGGGAGCCCGTTGGTGATCACCTGTCTCAGGAATCGTGAGAGAGCGGGCCCTCCGTTCAGCAGCATCGCGCCAAAGCCAGGGCTTAAGGCCACATAAAGAACAAGCACCGGAACCAGACTCGCAACGCTCATCAGCGCTACGTTCCGCACAAAGCGCACAAATGGCATTTCCAGAGAAAAGAACCGGTGCATCCGCATCAATACTGCCTTCCGGGCGCTCGACGCGCTGTTTCGCGTGGATGGGCCAGACTGAACATGGTTGAGAACGTCATCGTCGGGCAAGCTCGCGCGACACTCCAATGGACAACTCTTGGTCTGACGTGCATCTTTCTAAGTATGCCAAGGTCAGCCGTATCCCTAGCGTTTCTTAGTCTCCTTCTTTCCTGCGTCCTTCCGATGCAGGTTAACGCACAGGTTTTCTCGAAGATCATTGATATGGAGCCTCCGGCAGGACCCGGCGCACGGGAGCCTTCGCTGACTGCGCTGGAAAACGGTCAGATCGCGATGAGCTGGACCGATGTCCACGGGTCCGGCTTCGCCATCAAGACAGCGATTGGCGGTCCTGGCGGATGGACACGTGCGGGCACCGTCATCGACTCCCCCGAACTCTTCGTGAACTGGGCTGATTTCCCATCCATTGCTGCATTTAGTGACGGAAAGCTTGCTGTTCATTGGCTGATGAATTCAGGAGACAGCGCCTATGCGTACGATGTGAATATCGCGCTGTCGGAGGATGGAGGCGAGACTTGGGGCCAGTCTTTGGTACCCCATCGCGACAGAAGCGAAGCGCAGCATGGCTTCGCCTCGCTACAGCCAATGCCGGATGGTCGCCTGACCGTGGTGTGGCTGGACGGGCGTGCCTACGATACCAATGCGCAAGGGGCGCGAGAAGACGCAATTGAAAACGCGATGCAACTTCGCGCCACGACTTTTGGCCCGGATGGAAAAATTTCCGAAGACCAGACGCTAGACATTCGTACCTGCACCTGCTGCCAAACGTCTGCAACTGTAGCGGATGATGGTACGGTGCTGGTCGCCTATCGAGACCGTACCGAGACTGAGATTAGGGACATATCACTGGTGCGCCTCGTCGATGATGTCTGGTCCCATCCCGCTACGGTCCATCAAGACGGGTGGGAGATTTCGGGCTGCCCGATAAACGGTCCGGCAATCGACGCACGAGGAGGACGCACGGTTCTGGCGTGGTTTACTGCGGCCAATGACATACCGTCGGTAAACGTCGCGTTCTCGGACGATGTCGGTGAGACCTTCAGTCCTCCGACCCGCGTAGATCGGGGGGAAGGCGTCGGACGGGTTGACGCACTGCAACTGGTGGACGGGTCTGCAATCGTATCGTGGGTCGAACGGATGGACAGGGGCGAGGGGCTTTTCGTGTGCCGGGTTTGGCCCGGCCGCATCTGCGAGGAACCACAGATGATCTCGCTCAACGAAGCGCCAGGGTCGATCAACTTCCCGCGTATGGCCCAGGGGAGTGCTGGCATCTATATCGCCTGGACCCAACCCTTGGGTGACCCGAACGCAGATTTTGAACGAGATGTGACAATACGGATGGTTTTGGGAGAACTATAACGGTTCTGTCGCAAACTTTGTCGTCTGTTTTCCCATCCACAGAACTCCGGTCATAGGCTGCGCAAAAAATGCGCCTAGCAGGACGCCCAAAAGGACGGTCGATTTCAAAGGCAGCCACTACCCAAAGTCTGTGATCTTTCTTCGCCTCAACCCTTCCGCGGATGCGGGTCTTTGCCAAAGGTATTGCGCTCGCGTATGCGGCCGTCCTCACCATGAACCAGCATTTCGCTGCCCGTCATATGGCGGTTTCGCGTGCCGCGCCTACCTGTCTTACACGCGCAAGGCCGACGCGGCGTCTATGCAGAGACTGAGCCACAAGCCCCAATCACTCCCATTCCATCTGCTGGAAGGCGGCCTGAGCGTTGCGACCGGCGAGGCTTTCAAACTGTTCTAGGTAGTCAAAAGCAGACTGGTCTACTGTCGGGGCATCCATAATGCTGCCTCCCTCGTCAATCAGCGTCCCGATTTTCTCGCGCAGGTTTGTCAGGTAGTCGTAGGTGTCGGCACGGGCGTGATCCAAAGTCGTGGCATGTCCATGGCCTGGCACCACATGAGACGGGTTCAGTCCCGCAATCGCCTCGAACACCGCGGGCCATTCGCCGATTGAGCTCTGATCACCCACGCCGAGGACGCGTTCAACATAGACAATGTCGCCGGTGAAGACGGTCTCTTGGTCGGGCAGCCAAACGAAAATATCGCCGGGCGTATGTGCGGCGCCGGCGTGGATCAATTCGAAGGTGACGCCGCCAAGGCTGAAGGCGTGACGCTCCTCGAAGGTAATATCCGCATAGCTGGCCTCGGTCCCCTCGAGCGCATCGCCCAGAAGGCTGGCCAGCCCAGACAATTGCAGCGAAGCGCGCGCGCGTTGATCCTTAACGGCGGCGTCCGAAGCAATAACAGTGGCACCCTGCGCCTGCCAGTAACTGTTGCCAAGCCAACGGTGATCCTGCCCGCCAGTATCGATCACATAGACGACGGGCTGCGTGGTGACGCCGCGTATGACGTCCGCCAGAGCCTCGGCGCCTTGCCACGATCCACCTGGGTCGATCAGGACGGCGCCTTGTTCCGTTTCGACAAGCCCGAAGGTGGCATTATTGGCCAAATTCTCTGGGCTGCGTTGATCCATCTCACCAACGATCGCCCAAACGCCACCTGTCACACGCTGAACTTCCAGAGCCGCAGCCAGCACTTGACCCGGAATCAGGCAGATAAAAGCGGCGCGGATGAGCGGATGAAATCGCATTATAGCGTCTTTCCATGATCATCGAGCGCCACATATTTCTGACAGCCCGAACCAAGGATTTTGATACTCATGCGAATGTTCCTTTCCTGTGAACCAATGGGTGATCGAGTTAGCGAGGAGGCCTGTGACAAGTATTGAAAAGCGTAGAACGAACCGGCAGTTTCATGTGGCGTCCAATTCATGCAAATCTGAGCATGGACTGAAGCCCCGTGCCTTGATTTGAATCATCAACGGGTGCCTTGAAGATTAGTGTTTTTTATCACAGGTTTGTACCCAAGCAGACTGCACGTCTCATTCACGCCGTTCGCCCTACAGCCTGATTGCCCATTGCAGTTGCCCGCAAGCATCCATTCATCGGTCTCGCGGCATTCTATAAGCTTAGAGGTCTGGCATCATTTCTTCGCGATACTGGATCTTTCCGTGGCGAATCCAACCGTCCATCTGCCTGGCAAACTCCCGGTGGAGATTGCCGAAATCGTCAAACACGATAAAACCGCGCATGGTCATTCGCTTGCGCAGAATTGCGCCAATCAGCAGGCTTATGCGGTCCGGCCCGTCGGCCAGCGACGTGGCGTTGTATTGCGAGATCGGGCCGCAACACCAGATTGACGCCCTCACCGAAGAGAGGTTTGTGGCACGCAAGAAATGAATGACCCGCGTTGTGATAATATTTCCAGACAATGCTATCACTTGGGTAACAGGTAAAGAGGCACATCATGGCCCAGATCACCGTCCGCCAAATTCCCGACGAGGTTCACCGCGCCCTTAAAGCAAAGGCCAAACAAGAGGGCGTAAGCGCCGAGGCCAAGGCCCGTCAGATTCTGACCGAAGGCCTGTTTCCGGCCGACCAGCCCCCCGTTGGGAAAGGTCTGCGCGCCCTCGCCCGCGAACTGGAGGTCGATATGGAGGGCATCGAGTTTCCCCGCGACCGTTCAGGTATCGACGGAGCCAACTTCGAATGATCATCCTGGACACGAATGTCGTCTTGGAAATCCAGAAGCAAAACGTGAACCCAAATGTCGAAACATGGTTCGACCGCCAAGTCCTCGCGTCCTTGTGGCTGACAACGATAGTCGTGGCGGAATTGCGCTACGGAGCGGCGCTGCTTGATCCCGGCAAGGAGCGCACGGCCTTCGAAAGGCTAGTCGCCGCCTATATCGATGAATTGTTCGCGGGCCGCATCTCTGCCTTCGATCTTTCCAGCACAAGCCACTTTGCTACCCATGCTGCTAAGGCCAAGAGAAATGACCGTGAGGTCATAGGATTTGCCGATGCGGCCCCTAGGCCCGGGCGCGGCGAACCGCGCTAGGCCCCGGCCGACAGACCGGTTCGAGTTCTTTGTGTTGCTGGGGGCAGTGTTTCAGGCGGCAACTCAAAATAGCTGAGGTCCGCTTTGTCCGCACGCAGCGTTAAAACACGGGGCACTTGTCCACGTCGTCTCAAAGACGATCAGCGCAGCGATGGTCTGCTTTTAATGGTTTCCGGCCGGATGTTAAGTCTGAGTTCGATGATCGCATATGCGGTAGATCGAGCTCGCTCCTTCAGACCCGAACAGAATATAAAATCACAAGAAAAATAGGCTGGCACCCTCGGGAGGAGGTGAGGATGCCAGCCCAGTTAATAACGGGCTCCGGGAGGAAGAACCGTTAAAGGTCGGCACCAGGTTAACTCTGGGAGGAGCGAGGCCTGATACCTGTCAATGCCTATCCATTCGGAGCGACAAATGATTCCGTGTTAGCCAGCGGGCGCTACGCGCCCGAAGCTATGTTCAAAGACCGTCATACTCGTATGTGATCAGGTGTTCCGCGCCTGAATGAACGCGACTTGGCAACCTCACTTCACTGAGCCCCTACAAATCGGCTCGGACGCTGGTCGCCGTATGCGGTCTCGTATGCAATTTCCTTGATCGACAACCGAGATATGCCGATGTCGGCAAGGTCTCGGTCAGACGTGTTTTCGAGTTCCTGCAATGTCCGAACATAGGCGCTGCGCCGCGCTTCGCGTTCTGCGGCTGCTGTTCTGCCAGCTTCAAACCATTCGCGAAGCCGAATTCCGGGCTGAATAAGATTTGCTGCGTAGATCATCGTCTATACTCCTGTACTCAGTCATGCGTACGATGCGCTGCTGGTAGCGCTATCGAGGCTGTTGAAAGAACAGATAGTGCAATGCTGCAGTTGCACAATAGCCTGAGTGTGGATGCTGCTATGCAGCAATTGCATAGGCTACAGCGCCGCAAATTCAGGCATTGTGTCGACGCATCAGGCCGTCGAAAGCTTTGGCCTACGCTATTATCCGAAAATCGGCAGATTTTGCCGCATTGGGATCAAATGGGCTTGATCGAAGAAGTTTGCTCTGGGTAAGCTGATACTACGCTTCCTGAGAGCGACCCGGCGGCTGCGTGTTAAGCGATCTCCCAAGCGGCCGTCGGGTTATACTGTGCCTTCGAGACAGTGCAGACTGATCCAGATCAACACCGTTGGCTTGAAGTATGCGATATACTTTAGGGGTGCGATGCCGCGTAGGGCTCCACAAAGATACCTTTATTTTTGTGCGCGAGCGTCGCAAAAGCGCCGCCCCTATGGGCGACACTGATGCTTGTAGTAACGAGTGATTTGAGTGCTGGGGGTCGTCCGTCGAGGGCGGCCCCTTTTCCAACCACCTCA
>NZ_CALJXO010000264.1:0-2903 GCF_937988555.1 uncultured Boseongicola sp.
TGGTATTTTGGGTCTGGCGATCTTTATAAACTTTGCCGGTCTGCCACAGTCGGCGCCGATTGTGGGCGGTTTAGTTTTAACGCTGATGACCTTGCCGACGATCATTATTGCGACACGGGCATCGCTAAAGTCGGTGCCACCGTCGATCCGCGAAGCCGCCCTTGGGGTTGGCGCCTCAAAAATGCAAACGGTATTCCATCATGTGTTGCCGCTTGCCGCACCTGGCATTTTGACCGGTACGATCATCGGTTTGTCCCAAGCTTTAGGGGAAACGGCCCCCTTGTTGCTGATCGGGATGGTCGCCTTTGTGCGCGAGTATCCGGGCGCGCCGCCAGAGGGCTTCTTCGACCCGGCATCGGCTTTGCCCGTTCAGATCTACAACTGGACGACACGCTCGGATCCGGCGTTTGTCGAGCGGGCTTCTGGGGCAATCATCGTGCTGCTGATTTTCCTGCTGATAATGAATATAGTCGCCATCATACTCCGCCGCCGCTTTGAGCGACGCTGGTAGGGGGCGAGACATGAACGACATGCGCATAACAAATCGGACGATCGAAATGAACGACATCAAGATCGCGGCCAAGGGCGTAGACGTCTTTTACGGTGACACGCACGCCATTAAGGACGTGTCCGTCGAAATTCAGGACAAGACTGTGACGGCGTTTATCGGACCATCCGGGTGTGGGAAGTCGACGTTCTTGCGGTGCCTAAACCGAATGAACGACACGATTGATGTGGCCCGCGTCACCGGCGATATCCGCATCGACGGCGAGGATATTTACGACGCCAAAGTCGACCCTGTGCAGCTTCGCGCCAAGGTTGGGATGGTGTTCCAGAAGCCGAACCCGTTCCCGAAGTCGATCTATGATAATATTGCCTACGGGCCGCGCATTCACGGGCTGTCACGCAACAAGACCGAGTTGGACGAGATCGTTGAGACGTCGCTTCGGCGCGGGGCAATCTGGAACGAGGTGAAGGACCGTCTGGACCAGCCGGGCACGGGGCTTTCGGGTGGTCAGCAACAGCGTTTGTGCATTGCGCGCGCGATTGCGACCGAGCCTGAAGTGCTGCTGATGGATGAGCCGTGCTCGGCGCTGGACCCGATTGCGACCGCGCAGATAGAAGAGTTGATTGATGATCTGAAACAACGCTATTCCGTGGTTATTGTTACACATTCTATGCATCAGGCAGCGCGTGTCAGCCAAAAGACTGCGTTTTTCCACTTGGGCGATCTTGTTGAATACGGCGAGACCGGACATATCTTTACCAACCCCGAAGACAGCCGGACCGAGAGCTATATCACCGGACGGATCGGGTAGGGGAGCGAGTAGTACATGAACGAAGCACATATCGCCTCGGCGTTTGACAGAGACCTAGAAGCCATCCAGGCGACATTAATGAAAATGGGCGGAATGGTCGAAACCGCAGTGTTGGACTCGGCGCGCTCGCTGTCGGACCGGGACGTTGAACTGGCCGAACAGGTACGCAAAGCCGACAAAGCCATTGATGCGCTTGAAGAGCAGGTGAACGAAGAAGCCGCGCGTGTGATTGCGCTTCGTGCGCCGACAGCGGGTGATTTGCGTACTGTTTTGACGGTGATCAAGATCAGCGCGAACCTTGAGCGCTGTGGTGACTATGCCAAGAACCTTGCAAAGCGGACCGCGATCCTTGTGGAGACACCCGAAGTGAGTGGCACGACCGCGTCCGTGCTGCGCATGTCACGTGAAGTTCAATTGATGCTAAAGGACGCGTTAGACGCGTATATTCAGCGCGACGAGGCTTTAGCGCAGCGGGTGATCTTGCGCGACGAAGACGTCGATCAGATGTATACAGCGCTGTTTCGCGAGTTGCTGACGCATATGATGGAAGACCCGCGTAACATCACGGCCTGCATGCATTTGCACTTTATCGGCAAAAACATCGAGCGGATGGGCGATCATGTGACATCGATAGCGGAACAAGTCGTCTATCTTGTGACCGGACATATGCCGGATGATGCTCGCCCCAAACAAGACCGCACGGCGTATGTGGCAGAGGGGCTATGATCCATGTCGACGGGTGTGCCTAGCGTTCTGGTTGTCGAAGACGAAGCGGCCCAGCTTGAAGTTCTGACGTATAACCTTGAGGCTGAGGGGTTTATCGTCACCAAGACCGACAACGGCGACGACGCATTGATGTTGATCGATGAGATGCAGCCAGACATCATTTTGCTGGACTGGATGCTGCCGGGTGTGTCGGGGATCGAGATTTGCCGGCGTTTGAAGGCGAACAACCAGACCCGCAATGTGCCGGTGATTATGTTAAGTGCGCGTAGCGAAGAGGTCGACAAGGTGCGAGGCCTTGAGACAGGCGCGGACGATTACATGGTGAAGCCTTACTCTGTGGTCGAGCTGATGGCGCGGGTGCGCACTCAGCTTCGACGCACACGACCTGCGACAATCGGTGAGCGGCTGCAATACGCGGACATTCTGCTTGATGCGGAAACGCACCGCGTAACGCGGGGCGGCGATGCGATCAAGCTGGGGCCGACGGAGTTTCGGCTGCTGAGCACATTCATTGAAAAGCCGGGCCGCGTTTGGTCGCGCGAGCAGCTTCTGGACCGGGTTTGGGGGCGTGATAACTATGTAGATACTCGGACGGTGGACGTGCACATCGGGCGGCTGCGCAAAGCGCTTTGTACGCACGGCGGGGATGATCTACTGCGCACAGTACGCGGGGCGGGATATGCGTTGGGATGAGGTTGTTGGCCGCACACGTTGTTGCAACCAAGTAGAAATGTCCGTCTTTCTGCAAAGTAGAAATGTCCCACTTGGTGGTGTCGGAGCATGGCTGGGCAGGGCGGAGACTTCAGATATCGTAGCCCTGAACAGCCATGCGGTTTTGATTATTCTGCGGCGTGCGGT
>NZ_CALJXO010000265.1:0-21232 GCF_937988555.1 uncultured Boseongicola sp.
TGCCCAATCAATCGCGAAATCAAAGAGCGCAAAAATAGCGAAAGCTATGACCGGAAGACTTCGGCGAAGCGCCAGAATGTCCACAAAGCTGACAGCCCGCCCCCTAATTCAATGCAATCTCGTCTGACCGGATCAGGCCAAGAATATCACGCGCCTGCTGGTCGAGGAGATCAAGATCAAGGTAGTCATCCGACATCCGCTTTGTCTTGTTTTCAAGACTGGCAACCTCGACGGCCAGACGGTCTTTCTCAAGAGCCAGGGAGGCGGCTTCGGCATCTATCTGGACACGGCGGAACAAGCCAAAGTCTCCCTGCACGCTGGCAAATGTGAAATACAGCCCAAGCGAAAACATTGCCGCGAAATACACGACGACACCGATTGAGGGTCGCTTTGGGGTGGTGCTCATTTACTGCCTCTGGTTGCTCTCTTACGGAGCGATTGTTTCGATAATGTGACACAACCGACGCGGACTGGGAATTCCTTTTTTAGGGCCCAAGCACGATTTCGCCGCCCCCTTTCAGGCGCGGCGGTACATTCTGACATCAAACGGCGCTATCAGGTAATCGAGGCGTGATAAATCTCGTCGATGGCGCTTGCGATTGTCGTGTTGAAGTCCGCGTCTGACTGTCGTGCCGACAGGCCTTCACTAAGCGCGCGGCTGAACGATGCTATCATGCCGGTGTTCTGGGCAAGAAGGGCGTTTGCGTCGTCGCGCGAATACCCACCCGACAATGCCACGACGCGCATCACCTTCGGATGCGCAATCAGCGGCGCGTAGAAATTGGCAACCGTTGGCAGCGACAGTTTCAGCATAACCTCTGTGCCCTCGGGCAGCGCGTCCAGAGCTTTGAGGATCTCGTCCTGCAAGATCGCCTCGGCGTCCGCCTTGTCTGAAATCGTGATGGTCACTTCCGGCTCAAGGATCGGCATAAGCCCATGGCCAAGAATTTGGCGACCGATCTCAAACTGCTGCGCGACAATTGCAGCAATACCGGTCTGATCGGCGGCGTTAATAACCGAGCGCATCTTCGTGCCGAAAACGCCCTTACCAACCGCACGCGCCAAAAGCGCATCCAGGTCAGGGATCGCCTTCATTAGCTGCACGCCGTTGGCCTGCGCCTCAAGTCCCTTGTCGCATTTCAGGAACGGCACAACGCGCTTTTCAGACCATAGATATTCTGCCGCGGGCTTACCTGCGAATGCGCGATCCATCGTCATCTCGAACAAGATGGCTCCGATGACCTTGTCGCCGTTGAACGCAGGGGCCGCCACAATGCGCGCGCGCATAGCGTGGATCTGGTCATACATCTCGGCGTCCGAAGAATACGCGTCTTCCTCGACACCGTATAGCTTCAGGGCCTTTGGGGACGAGCCACCCGATTGATCAAGAGCCGCAATAAAGCCTTGACCCGAGCGCATCTGTTCTGCTTGTTGTTCGTTCGCCATGATATCCTCGTGATCTGAGTTTCGTCTGCTTTTACGCAAATCGCCCGCCGTCTTCTAGCCCTGTTCGAGAGCGGCAACTCCCGGCAAAGTTTTGCCTTCCATCCATTCAAGGAAAGCCCCCCCCGCCGACGAGATATAGGTGAAGTCGTCCGCCGCACCGGCCTTATTCAACGCCGCGACCGTGTCGCCACCGCCGGCCACCGAAATCAGCTTGCCGTCACGGGTCAACTTCGCAGCATGCGCCGCAGCAGCATTGGTCGCCGCGTCAAAGGGAGCAATTTCGAAAGCCCCAAGTGGTCCGTTCCAGATCAAGGTCTTTGCGCCTTCAAAAACTTCAGCCACTCGTGCGACCGACCTTGGACCCGCATCTAGGATCATCCGATCAGACGGGCATGCGTCTGCGGCAACCGTGATATTGTCGGCTCCTTCCGCAAATTCTGTCGCACACACCACATCAATGGGCAGGATTATCTCACAAGCCGCTTCTTCAGCCTTGGCCATGATTTCGCGGGCTGTTTCGGCCATGTCATGCTCCGCCAGGGACTTTCCAACGCCGTAACCCTGAGCGGCAAGAAACGTATTCGCCATGCCGCCGCCGATCACCAAAGTATCGACCTTGCGCACCAGATTGCCCAGAAGATCAAGCTTAGTTGACACCTTGGCACCGCCCACAACAGCCACAACCGGTCGTTCCGGAGCACTTAATGCGGCCTCAAGCGCTTTCAATTCGGCCGCCATCAACCGTCCGGCGCATGCCGGAAGCAAATGCGCGACGCCTTCGGTCGAGGCATGCGCGCGGTGCGCCGCAGAAAACGCATCATTGCAATATACATCGCCCAGCGTTGCCAAAAACCCGGACATGCGCGGATCGTTGGCTTCTTCCATGGCAGAAAACCGGGTGTTCTCGACCAGAACGACAGCCCCTTCCGGCAAGGCATCAAGGCTCGCGCGATCCGGGTGTTCAACAAATGTCACTTCACGGCCCAAGGCCGACGTCAGGGCCGGGATCACAAGGCGCAATGACATATTGGGGTTTGGCTGCCCTTTGGGGCGGCCGAAATGCGCAAGCATCACCGGCGTGCCGCCCTTGGCAATAATATCCGTGATCGTCGGCACGATCCGTTCGATGCGGGTCGTGTCAGTGACCGTCGTCCCGTCCATTGGCACATTCAGGTCGACACGCGTCAGCACCAGCTTTCCGTTCAGATCCATATCATCGAGGGTTTTCCATGCCATATCCGCTCTCCTTATCGCTCTGGGTTTCCCATTCCCTATCCCAGCCGTCGCGCAGGTCAACAGGCGGTTCCGCGCCTTTCACCCTTTTCCTCAGTCGACACCCGCATTAGGGTCCGCCCAAATCGAAAAAAAGGAGCGCCAGATGGCCGACTACAAAGACCCTGAGAACACGATCCTGATTGAACTCAAAGACGGCACCGTTGCCATCGAGCTTTTGGCAGACGTGGCCCCGCAGCACTGCGCACGTATGAAAGAGTTGGCGCGCGCCGGTGAATACGACAACGTTGTTTTTCACCGCGTGATCGACGGTTTTATGGCGCAAACCGGAGACGTTCAGCACGGTGACTTTGTTGAAGGCTTTGATCTGCGGCGTGCGGGAACTGGTGGCTCTGACAAGCCGGATGTGCCTGCTGAATTTTCCAAACTGCCGCACGATCGTGGTAGCATCGGCGCGGCCCGTAGCCAAAGCCCAGACTCGGCCAACAGCCAGTTTTTCATCAATTTTTCCGACAATGCTTTCCTGAATGGTCAATACACGGTCTATGGCCGGGTCATTTCCGGCATGGAGCACGTCGACGCCATTGCACGCGGCGAGCCACCGATGAACCCGGATCGCATGCACTCGGTTAAGGTGGCCGCTGATGCGTAAACTTGCGATTATTTTTGCTTTGTCGACGTCGCCTCTCATGGCTCAGGATGTAGCCGACGGTCCCGGCCCAAACCTTGTGATCGAAATAGCTGGGGAAACCAGCGGTACGGTTGTGATCGACCTTCTTGAAGACATCGCACCCGAGCATGTGGCACAAATCGTAGCCTTGGCTGAAGAGGGCGCATATGACGGCGTCGTCTTCCACCGCGTGATTGAAGGCTTCATGGCGCAAACCGGCGATGTTGAGTTTGGCAAAGCCGGCGGCGATATGAGCATGGCGGGCCGTGGAGGGTCTGAGCGTGGCGAAATTCGCGCCGAGTTTTCGGACGTGCCGTTTGATCGTGGCATCGTCGGTATGGCACGCAGCCAAGACCCGAATTCCGCCAACAGCCAGTTCTTCATCATGTTCGACGAAGGCTATTTCCTGAATGGGCAATACACAGTCTTTGGACGTGTGGTCGAAGGCATGGACATCGTAGATACAATCAAGCTCGGCAAAGGTGCCAATGGCTCTGTGATCGGGGAACCTGATCAGATGATGAGCGTCAGGGTAGCAAAATAACAGAGCTTTGGCCGGGTCCTTAGATTGTGCAGGACCCGGCCGATCTCAAGAGGATCGATGTTGCGACAGCGTTAAGTGGCAGCAGCCAGAGAAAATAAGCGCGGGCCCGATCCTTGCCACCGATCAGCGCCCGGATCACCAGACCGAAAGCAACCAACGCTGTCAGAATGCTGAAAAGCTGGCCGATATGCCCGAAAAGGCAGGCAGGTCCCGACAATCGGTCCGCCGCAGTCAGCGCAAGTGCCGAGGCCGCCGTCACGGTTAACGCAACCGCCAAACCGTTGGAGTGGCTGAGCAGAAACGCGTCGTCTGCGGTGACGCGAAAGCGCTGCCAACTCAAGATGCCAAAGGCGGCCATGAGGAGGGCCACCCAGATAAAAGGCGGCACCGGAATTATCGCGTAAAGATAGTCGTTTATCATCACGGTGTGTCCCTTTGCTTCACGCGAACCAAAGACTGCCACCTTTCCGCCTGTCAACGCATCATCCGGTTTCTCTCGTCCCATCAACCTCGCGTGATAAGGGCTAGGCCCAGGGCAGCTCCTCTGCCACATTCTTCTCACACCATCTTTCCGGGAGGAGCGACCCCATGCATCTGACACATCTTATCGCCGCCACGGCCATTGCTATCGGAGGCGCCATGTCTACCGCCAATGCCGATCCGTCCTTCTGGAAGTTCGAATGGCCAAACACAGACTTTGAAAACACCACGGTCGAAAACTGGGTGGAAATCTTGTCAGGTGGGCCGCCAAAAGACGGCATTCCGGCCCTTGATGAAGTGTCCTTCATCCCTGCGGCAAGCGAAACACGCTTGGTCGATATGGAACCAGTCATCACGGTCGAGATCGACGGCGCCGAACCACGCACCTATCCGATCCGCTACCTCACATGGCATGAGATCGCCAACGACACGGTGAACGGCATTCCCATCGCGGTCACGTTTTGCCCTTTGTGCAACTCTGGCATCACCTTTGATCGCCGCGTCGATGGCCAAACCCTAAGCTTTGGCGTCTCGGGCAAGCTTCGGAACTCGGATATGGTCATGTATGACCGCGAAACCGAAAGCTGGTGGCAGCAAGCCATTGGCACGGGGATCGTGGGGGAGTTGACCGGCGTTGAATTGACGCAACTGCCAACATGGATGGAAAGCTGGGCCGAATTCAAAGCGCGCAATCCCGAAGGCCTCGTCATGGACGAACCGCGCTGGCCCCGCCAATACGGCCGTAATCCATATGTTGGCTACGACACCTCGACGCGGCCATTCCTTTATTCAGGCGAACTTCCACCCCACGATATTCCGGCCCTGATGCGTGTCGTGCGCGTTGCTGAAAAAGCCTGGACCTTCGATCGTCTGCGCGAAGAAGAAGTGATTACGCAAGATGGGATTACACTGAGCTGGCGGGCAGGGCAGGCCTCGGCCCTTGACCAATACACCATCGGCGCCGGGCGCGATGTGGGGACAGTGCGCGTGCGTGATGCAAGCGGCAACGATCTGCCTCACGACGTCATGTTCGCGTTCGCATTCCACGCGTTCTTTCCGGATGGAGACTGGAAGTTGAACTGAACCACTCGCGCGACAGGAGGGGCTGATGACAATTGCCGCCCTTCAGCCTTCGAGGCGGAGATTTAGCGTTCGAGAACCACCAAAGCGTGCCGCTTCTTACCCGCGGACAACTTCACCGGCGATGCCAAGGCCACCGCATCCAGCATTAAACCAGCATCCGTCAAAGGCGTGTCGTCCATCCGCGCGCCATTTTCCGAGATCAACCGCTTGGCTTCCTTGCCAGACTTCGCAAGACCCGCGCGCACAAAGACCTGCACCACAGAAATCCCGTCGGCCAAGTCATCAGCCGTTAGGGTCAGTGTCGGCAAATCATCCCCGACACCGCCCTTTTCAAACACTTCGCGCGATGTGGCCTCAGCTGTTTCCGCCGCCTCAGACCCATGCAACAAAGCCGTTACTTCGTTGGCTAGGCGTATCTTTGCGGCATTGATCTCGGAGCCTTCAAGTGCGCCCAAGCGGGTGCACTCTTCTACGGGCAATTCAGTGTAAAGCTTCAAAAACCGCCCCACATCCGCGTCCGTCGTGTTGCGCCAGAACTGCCAAAACTCGTAGGGCGACAACATATCTTCAGACAACCAGATCGCGCCGCCCTGCGACTTGCCCATCTTGCGGCCGTCGCTTGTCGTCAGCAAAGGCGTCGTCAGTCCGAATATCTCGCTTTCCAGAACCCGGCGCGTAAGGTCAATACCATTGACGATATTGCCCCACTGATCCGAGCCACCCATCTGCAGCAAGCAGCCATACCGCCGATTCAGTTCCACAAAGTCGTAAGCCTGCAGAATCATATAGTTAAACTCGAGGAATGACAGCGATTGTTCACGATCAAGACGTGACTTCACGCTCTCAAAACTCAGCATCCGGTTGACCGAAAAATGCCGCCCGATATCGCGCAGAAAATCGAGGTACTTCAGCGTGTCCAGCCATTCCGCGTTGTTCAGCATGATCGCATCGCTCGGCCCGTCACCATACGTCAGGTATCGCGCAAACGACTGCTGCATGCCGGAGATATTGTCGTCGATCTGCGCAGTCGTCAGAAGGGGCCTTTCGTCCGCACGAAACGACGGATCGCCAACCTTCGTCGTGCCGCCACCCATCAACGTGATTGGCTTGCCGCCTGCTTTCTGGAACCAGCGCAACAACATAATGTTTAGCAAATGCCCCACATGTAGAGACTTCGCTGTCGCGTCGTAACCGATATAGGCGGGCACAACTCCTGATATCAGCGCGTTATCCAGCGATTGCAGGTCGGTACAATCTGCCAGAAAGCCGCGTTCAATGATCGTGGCAAGAAAATCGGATTTTGGGTGGTAGGTCATGGGCCATCGTCTATGATTGTCGCCCGAGGTATTCAGGCTTTCGCGCGGGTATAAAGCGCAGAGCGGGTGAGGGGAAGGCATGTCAAACACGGGACCGATATGGGCACTTGGCGCAATGTCAGGCACGTCGCTGGATGGCGTTGATGCGGCAATGATCCTGACCGATGGCGTGACCGTTTTCGAGTTCGGTGACACCGCCTATCGCGCTTACACCGACAGCGAACGGGTCACTTTACGCGCGGCTTTGGGGAAATGGGACGGCGCGGACGTCGCCGCTGCGGCTGAAGTTGTCGAAACCGCCCATGCTGAAGTACTTTCGGGTTTCAAGAATGCTGCCCTTATCGGCTTCCACGGACAGACCACCGCCCATCGCCCCGAGGCAGCACACACACATCAGGCAGGGAACGGAGCGCTTCTGGCCGAGGTTCTCGACGCCCCTGTCGTCTGGGATTTTCGCAGTAATGATATGGTATTAGGCGGACAGGGCGCGCCGCTTGCGCCGTTTTATCACTTCGCATTGTCCCGCCATATCGGTGCCCAAAAGCCTTGCGTCTTCCTCAATATCGGCGGTGTCGCGAACCTGACGTGGATCGACCCTGCCATGCAAAGCCCAGAGACACCGGGTGCGCTTTTGGCCTTCGATACGGGTCCCGGCAACGCACGTATCGATGACCTTATGGCGGATCGACTGGGTCAGCGGATGGATAAAAATGGTGCGCTCACCGCAGCAGGTGTCGTTGACGGAGACATCCTCGAACACCTCCTTGCGAAAGAGCAGTTTTTCCGGCGGGTGCCGCCAAAATCGCTAGACCGCGATGATTTCCATGACTGGAACGACGCGGTTTCAGACCTTTCAGACGCGGACGCCGTCGCAACCCTTGCCGCCGCCACCGCGGGCGCCATCGCAAAAGGTATCGCACAATGTCCCATGCCACCGGAACAAGCATGGGTGACGGGAGGGGGGCGCAAAAACCCAGCTTTGATGGAAATGATTGCAGCATTGCTGGACTGCCCCGTGGCCCCGGTCGAAGAGGCCGGTCTCGACGGAGACATGCTTGAAGCGCAGGCTTTCGCGTATCTCGCAGTCCGCGTTGCACGGGGCATGTCAACCTCGGCCCCTGGAACCACGCGCGTGGCGGCGCCCGTCGGCGGCGGGCAAATCAGCCGCCCGGGCGCGTTGAAGTCGATGACTGCGATCTGACTGACTCTGCGGCCTTTGCCTCAGGTGAAGTCAAATCCGGGCGGTGCCAACTCAAATCCGTCAAAGCGAAACCCCGGGGACACTGTGCATCCAACCAGCGTCCAGGGGCCGGTGGTCTCGGCTGACTGCCACGCGTCCTTCGCGACAATCCCTTGCGGTTCCTGTCCGGCGGACAAATTGGCGCCCAAAACCAGCGAATTAACTGGACCATCTGCGGTATCGGCAGTCCGCAAAATCAAAGGATCACCTGCGTAAAAGTGCCAGATCTCAACCGCATCAACCCGGTGCCAGTGGCTGCGCTGCCCCTCGGTTAAAAGGAAATAGATGCAGGTCCCGGACGCTCGCGGTGCGTCGTCGGCCTCCCATGTCTGGCGGTAAAACCCGCCTTCAGGATGCGGTTCCAAGCGCAGTTTCTTGATGATGTCATCGGCAGTCATAGAACGCCTTCCTCAAAGAAAATGGGCAGGGGAAGACCCTGCCCAAAATAGTATTTCACAGTGCCAGCACCAAGGGCCCCGCGCAGAACAAATTCCTTAACGCAGAATCGATTTACCTGCATAAACAGCGGTTTCTTCGAGCATTTCTTCGATACGGATCAATTGGTTGTATTTAGCCAACCGATCGGACCGCGCAAGCGATCCGGTCTTGATCTGCCCACAGTTCGTCGCCACAGCGAGGTCCGCTATCGTCGCATCTTCGGTCTCGCCCGAGCGATGCGACATCACTGCTGTCATCCGCGCGCGGTGCGCCATATCAACTGCCATCAGTGTTTCGGACAATGTGCCGATCTGGTTCACTTTCACCAAAAGCGAGTTTGCAGCTTTTTCCTCGATGCCGCGTGCAAGCCGCTCGGGATTGGTCACGAACAGATCATCTCCGACAAGCTGAACCTTGTCACCAAGCTCGCGGTTCAGTGCAATCCAACCGTCCCAGTCGTCCTCGTCCATGCCATCTTCAATCGACAGTATCGGGTAATCCTTCACCAAAGCTGCAAGGTAGGCCACGTTCTCGTCCGAGCCTAGCGACTTCCCTTCGCCAGAAAGCTCGTAGCGCCCGTCCTTGAAATACTCGGTCGCCGCACAATCTAGCGCCAGCATGATATCTTCACCCGGGGTGTATCCGGCCTTTTCAACCGCACGCAAAATGAAATCCAACGCATCGCGGGTGGACGAAAGGTTCGGTGCAAAGCCACCTTCATCACCGATCCCGGTCGACAGACCTGCCGCAGACAGCTCTTTCTTCAGCGTGTGGAAAATCTCTGAGCCCATGCGTACCGCATCACGGATATTTTCCGCGCTGACCGGCATTATCATGAATTCCTGAATGTCGATCGGATTGTCCGCATGCTCACCGCCGTTGATGATGTTCATCATCGGCACGGGCAAGACGCGCGCAGCCGTTCCGCCCACATAGCGATACAGCGGCTGCATCGAAAAATCTGCCGCTGCCTTCGCAGCCGCAAGTGACACACCCAAAATCGCGTTCGCGCCCAATCTGGCTTTGTTGTCAGTCCCGTCAAGTTCGATCATCGCCGCGTCGATGGCTTGTTGCTCGGTCGCATCGAAGCCTACCAGCGCGTCAGCGATCTCGCCGTTCACGGCCGCAACCGCGTCTAGAACGCCTTTACCCATATAGCGCGCCTTATCGCCGTCACGCTTTTCGACCGCTTCATGTTTGCCGGTCGATGCGCCCGATGGCACGGCTGCGCGGCCCATCGTTCCGTCTTCAAGATAGAGGTCGACCTCAACCGTCGGATTGCCGCGGCTGTCGAGGATTTCTCGGGCGTGGATGTCGATGATCGTGCTCATGGTGTCCCTCGGATTAATTGTGATCTCGCTGCTCTATAACAGCCCTTTGGCGGTCGGGGAAAGTGAGTTCTGTGATCGCTAACATACGCAAGTCTGCGTGCGCGTCAGGTGGCCTGTGTGGCCCGTGCAATCTGACGCTCGCGCAGAAAGGCATAGATACCCGACCCAACAATCAGCGCGATCCCCGCCCAGGTCAACGCATCTGGTTGCTCTCCAAGAAGGAGGATGGCAATCACCAATGCAAACACCATACGCGTGTAGCGAAATGGCGCAATCGCAGACACTTCACCGATACGAAGCGCGCCGTTAATGAAGAAAAACGCCATCGCGACGAAGACAGAAATGCCCGCCAACCAGCCGACATTACCGGCGTCAATGGGTTGCCATGCGCCGGTGAATGGCGTGATCGCAACCCCAAGCAATGACAGAAGGATCAATGCCCAAGCCGATACAAAAGGCGTCGACACGTCTTTGGGAAGCATGCGCGTTCCAAGGTCACGGGCCGTCAAACCGATAATTCCTAGCAGTGTCCACAAGATGTTTGGATCAAATGTAGTTGCGCCGGGTCGGATGATCAGGATGACCCCGATAAATCCCACACCCACGGCCGCCCATCGCCGTGCACCGACACGTTCGCCAAGGAAAAATACCGCGGCCAGCGTCATGGCAAGGGGCTGCGCCTGAAGCATCGCCGAAGCTGTTGTAAGCGGGATCAGCGTCAACGCCATTACATAGCCGAGCGAGCCAAAGACCTCGCCGGTAGTGCGGATCATAACCGCCTTGTTGAACAGCATTTTTGTAAAAAGTGCGTCGCGATTCCTCAGCATGACGACGAAGAAAATCGCAAAGCTTGCCAGAGAAGTGACCGCAAATAATTGCCCCGTAGGGAACGTTCCTGACGCCCGGTTGATGAAGGCATCGCTGGATGCGAACGCCGCCATCGCAGCCGTCATCAAGACGATTGCGCGTGTATTGGCCATTTGGTCTCCGAAGGGGGGCGCACGTCCCTGTTTAGCAGGCTAAAATGCCTTAGGAAACGTTTCATTCGACGTGGACGAGGGACCTGCGCCCTGCTATCCCTAGTGGCATGCATTCGTCGGACCCCAACATAAGCCAGCCACGCCTGCAAATTCGCCAGCTTGACGAAGGCGCGATCAATCGGATTGCGGCAGGTGAAGTCGTTGAGCGCCCGGCGTCCGCTGTTAAGGAACTGGTGGAAAACGCAATCGATGCTGGCGCAAAACGCATCGACATCACCGTGGCTGAAGGCGGCAAGCGGCTTATCCGTGTCGAAGACGACGGCTGCGGTATTTCGCGGGCTGATTTGCCGCTCGCATTGTCGCGTCACGCCACCTCGAAAATTGACGGCACAGACTTGTTGAACATCCACACATTCGGATTTCGTGGCGAGGCTTTGCCTTCACTTGGCGCTGTCGGACGTTTGCGCATCACCTCGCGGATCGAAGGTCACGACGCCTTTGAAATCGAAGTGTCAGGGGGCGCGATGTCGACCGTGCGCCCCACTGGCGGTCGCCTAGGGACCATCGTGGAATTGCGCGATCTTTTCTACGCCACACCCGCGCGCCTTAAATTCATGCGGACCGATCGCGCCGAAATGCTGGCCGTCATAGACGTGGTCAAACGCCTTGCGATGGCCGAGCCCTATCTGCGGATCACATTGACCGAGGCAACCGACGCCGCCCGGTCCCTGTTCATCGCCGATGCTGAAACCGGCTCTCCGATCGAAGCACTGTCGCGCCGCCTGCGTACTGTGCTGGGGCGCGACTTTGCCGAGAATGCCTTGGCCATCGATGCCGAGCGTGAAGGTCTCCACATGACCGGATTTGCCGCCTTGCCGACGTATTCGCGTGGCTCGGCTGTGCAGCAATACCTGTTCGTGAACGGCAGACCCGTCCGGGATAGAATGCTGATCGGAGCGCTTCGCGGCGCCTATATGGATTTCCTCAGTCGCGACCGGCACCCCGCAGCTGTCTTGTTCATCGACTGCGACCCGCAACTCGTTGATGTGAATGTGCATCCGGCGAAATCCGAAGTACGCTTCCGCGATCCCGGAGTGGCGCGCGGATTGATCGTCTCGGGGCTGCGACACGCCTTGGCCGAAGCGGGCCACCGCGCCTCAACGACCGTCGCGGGCGAGACCCTCGGCGCGTTCCAAACGCCCGCTGAAGGCCCACGTATTTACCAAATGGATCGTCGACCGGCGACTGGGTATTCATCGTACGCTCAGGCGGGATTTGCCGAAGCAGATCAGGTGTTTGAGGCACCATCAGCGCGCACAGACGACGTCGAAAACGCCCCCCATTCGGAAGACTTGCCACTTGGCGCGGCGCGCGCGCAGGTGCATGCAAACTATATCATTGCACAAACCGCAGATGGCATGGTGATCGTCGACCAACACGCCGCGCACGAGCGTCTTGTCTACGAGAAACTGAAGCGCCAGATGGCGGAAAACGGTGTGGCAGCGCAGGCGCTTCTTGTACCAGAAATCGTCGAATTGGGCGCCGAGGCCTCGCGTCTTCTTGATCTTACCGATGATCTTGCGACCATGGGGCTGGGCATCGAACCGTTTGGGCCGGGTGTCATCGCGGTGCGCGAGACGCCTGCGATCCTTGGAACCGTCAATGCCGAAGCACTGGTCAAAGATATTCTCGATGAAATTCAGGATGTTGGCGACAGTACGGCCCTTAAATCACGTCTTGACGCAATCCTGAGCCGCGTGGCCTGTCACGGTTCAATTCGCTCGGGCCGCCAGATGCGCGGCGAAGAAATGAATGCGCTGTTGCGCGAAATGGAAGCAACCCCGCATTCGGGCCAATGCAATCACGGCCGCCCGACTTACGTCGAACTGAAGCTTGCAGACATCGAACGCCTGTTTGGCCGTCGATGATCCGGATTGGCGACACCGAGTACGCGTTCAGCGACCCAGTTCTTTTGTTGTCACTTGCCGGCGTGTTCGTTGTGGTTCTGGTGCTCGTGTTGTTGATCATGACTGTGCGGCGCGCCGGACAATCTGCGTCAATGATGTCACCGCTCGCCCACAATATCGACGCGCTTGGCCAACGTGTTCAAAGCCTTTCGGACGGCCAGCATCAGCTCTCGGGTGGCCTTACCCATGTAAGTGAAGCACAGGCCGCCAGCCAGGCAAACATGCTCAAACTGATGGAGCAGCGACTGGCCGAAGTCGGCACCAAGATGAACGAGAGTTTGCAAGGCTCTGCGACCCGCACCGCCCGGTCGCTCGGTGAGTTGCAAGAGCGGCTCAAGACGATTGACAAAGCACAAGCCAATATCGAGAAACTGTCCGGAGACGTCATTAGTCTGCAGGATATCTTGTCCAACAAACAGACCCGCGGCGCGTTCGGCGAAATTCAGTTAAATGACATTGTTTCCAAGGCATTACCGCCCGACGCTTACACGCTTCAGGCCACTCTATCCAACGGCAAACGTGCGGATTGCCTGATCCATTTGCCAAACCCGCCGGGACCGATTGTCATCGATTCTAAGTTCCCGCTGGAGGCCTACGAAGCCCTCAGAAACGCGACCAACGACCGCGAAACCGCTGAGGCCGCGCGCGGCATGCGAACATCGGTTCGCGCCCATATCAGGGCGATCTCCGAGCGCTATATTGTCGATGGAGAAACGGCCGATGGGGCTTTGATGTTCCTGCCGTCCGAGGCTGTCTACGCCGAACTTCATGCCAACTTTCCCGAGGTCGTTAGAGACGGATTCAACGCCCGCGTCTGGATCGTGTCTCCGACAACTTGCATGGCCACTTTGAACACGATGCGGGCTATTTTGAAAGACGCGCGCATGCGCGAACAGGCGGGCGCCATCCGCAAAGCGCTACGGATGTTGCACCGGGATGTCGAATTGGTCGTCGAGCGGGTACAAAAGCTTGATACACATTTCAATCAGGCGCGCGCAGATCTTGACGGGATTGGGACTGCGGCCGAACGCGCAGGCAAGCGCGCCTCCAAACTTGATAATTTTGACTTCGAAGAATTGGCCCCCGATACACCAGCAGCGGTCAAACCAGCGGAAGTCGTGCGTTTAGCGCGCGACGACTGATTTCTGCGGCGCGGATCGGCAGGGATTTTCTGGATACTTCGCTGCCATATTTTTCCCCCAATCCCTTGTTAGCCACGTCTTGTCGCGTTCTTTGCGACATTTCGATTGACGAGGGCTGCGTTGAAATATGCAAAATATATCAATGGCTTGATGTGCGTAGGGCTTGCGGGCTGTGGCGTGAGCTATCCGTCGCGGCCGATCGATTCTGCGTACCTGAACGGCGCAAATGGCTTGGAATATGCCGAAGCAGGTCTGGCATTGTCGGATATCGAAGAGCAGACAATCAGCGTGACCGTCGCACGGTTTCTGCGTGATTCGGAGGGCAATGATACCGTTGTTGTCATCAGCGACGAAGTTGCGACCTTGCCTGTTGGCTTCACTGCCTATGAAGCGCGCGATATGGTTATAACGCTTGATGGTGAGACGTTAACCTTTGTTGACGGCCAGGCAACGCTTGAAAGTGGGCAAACCGTTTGGGGATACCTGAACTATGCGCTTGCCCATTCGGCGACGGGAGGACTTTACACCTACGGGAAGTATGCCTCGCCCTCTGAAGGTGAAGCAATTGATACCGAGGGATTCTTTGCCATCGGTTTTCAAACAAATCCAGACGATATTCTCGTTTTGTCCGGAGACCCGACCTATCGGGGGTCGTATTTCGGCTACGGTCAATTGCTGGATGCGGATGGAGGTCTTTTGAATGACGAACTGGAAACAATTGGCGCGATCACCATCGAGGTAGATTTTAAAAGGGCGAGCGCCTCCGGTCAGTTGAACGGCTTTTTCGACCCCAAGGTCGAACGTGACCAATACTCCATGATTTTCGTTAATGCGGCCATTAACGGGAACGGTTTTGCGGCGGCGCCAGACATGATTTGCGAGGCCGGTGCGGACTGCAAATCCGCGACAAGCCTTGGCGCGGTCTTTTACGGTGACGCTGGCGCGGAGTTAAGCGGTGTTATAGGTTTCGATGAGACAATCGTGTTGACGGACACCGACACTACGACACGCTTTATCGGTGCTGCGGGGTTTTCCTCGACGCGGGAGGTCACGGCAGTCGAAGTCCCGGCGGATTAACAAAAGTTAATCGTCGCCTTTTTGACGTCACCGAGCACGAATGACCGCGCTGCGGAGCGAAAGGCTGTCCTTGCAATCAGCAAGTTGGCGAACCGTCAGCCACCTTTGCCGCACAACCATCCGCGCCACGCGGAAATCAATCCCCCGTTTCCGCTCGAGATACCCTTTTGGCAGGCGCCTTTGGATCACGCGCCAGAGCAAGCCAAGCCGAAAAAAACGCAACCGTTTTGAACTCTATTTTTCGATCGTCGCCCATGTCATCCGCACTCCTGAGCTAAATGCAGCGACAAGCCAGAACGGCAATTTGACAGAAACCAGGATCACCCAAAGCCGGACCGATGATACTGATAGTCCAAGTGCGGCGAACACGACTATCAAAGGGGCAACGATTTCCACGTGCCAACCCAAGGCGTTATGCCAACTAATCGATCCATCATACTGGCGGAAGATCGCGTCGCGATAGCGCGACAAAAACGTGTCGAGCTTGTGCATAAGCGGCTTGCCGACCAAAAGCGGCAGTGCCGTCGTCATCGGCCATTTCTTCAACAACTCGATAGGAAGGATCGTCGAGCTTACTGCCTTAAGCTACGCGAGGACGGACGGCAGCTCGACCGCGACTAATTTTTGCGCCACGACCTTGGCCTGCATAAGGACTAACCCAAGTGCCACAAGAACGTCGTAGCCGAAGGACATCGTAAGGCCTATCGCGATCGCACTCACGACCTGCAGACTTACACCGGTGCGGAAAAACATATCGAAACTTTGGCGCGCGACAACACCCATTTTCAGCGCGAAAAGGCTGGCGACCAAAAGTACCGCCGCCCCTGTGGGACCCCGGCGACACTTAGTTCAGATGAGGCTAGCTCGAGGCTAGCTCAACGCTTTCCGAAGATTCTCATCAATTTTCTCAAGGAAACCGGAGGTCGTCAACCAACGCTGATTAGGTCCAACCAAAAGCGCAAGATCCTTGGTCATGAACCCGGCTTCCACGGTGTCGACGATGACTTTTTCAAGCGTCTCGGCAAACGACATCAACGCTGCATTGTCATCCAGTTTCGCGCGGTGCTTCAAACCACCAGTCCACGCGAAGATCGACGCAATCGAGTTGGTCGACGTCGCCTCGCCTTTCTGGTGCTGGCGATAGTGACGCGTCACGGTGCCATGCGCCGCTTCCGATTCTACGATTTTTCCATCCGGGGTCATCAGGATGGAGGTCATCAATCCGAGACTGCCAAACCCTTGCGCCACCGTGTCAGACTGCACGTCGCCGTCGTAGTTCTTGCACGCCCAGACATACCCACCGGACCACTTCATCGAAGACGCCACCATGTCGTCAATCAGACGATGCTCGTAGTAAATCCCGGCTTCCTTGAATTGGTCCGCGAACTCTTCATCAAATACCTTCTGAAACAGGATCATGAACTGACCATCATATTGTTTCAGAATGGTATTCTTCGTGGAAAGATACACCGGCCACCCAAGCGACAGCCCGTAGTTGAACGTGGCCCGGGCGAAATCAATGATCGAGTGATCAAGGTTATACATCCCCATGTAGATGCCCGAAGACGGCGCCTTGAAAACCTCATGTTCAATGACTTCACCGTCATCACCGACGAATTTCATCGACAGCGTTCCGGGGCCGGGAAATTTCATATCTGTGGCCCGATACTGATCGCCATAAGCGTGGCGTGCAATGACAATGGGACGCGTCCATCCCGGCACAAGGCGTGGGACGTTTTTGCAAATGATCGGTGCGCGAAACACGACACCTCCCAGAATATTACGGATGGTCCCGTTCGGACTGCGCCACATCTTCTTTAGGCCGAACTCTTCAACGCGACCTTCGTCAGCCGTGATCGTCGCACATTTGACGCCGACGCCGACCTCTTTGATCTTTTCCGCCGCATCAATGGTGATCTGGTCTTCGGTGCGATCGCGCTCTTGTATGCTCAGATCGTAGTAAAGCAGATCAATATCGAGATAGGGCAGGATCAGCTTTTGTTTAATGAAATCCCAGATAATCCGGGTCATCTCGTCGCCGTCAAGCTCGACAACAGGGTTTTCAACTTTGATCTTAGACATGTGCGAACGCTCCCTCGGACCACAGAGGTGGACTTGCAGGATCGGTACCGCAACAGGCGTCTAATGGAAAGTCGGTATACCACCGCATACCAATTGGCAGCGGTGCTAAGCCGAATTCATCATGGAAAGGTCCTTCGCCTTAGCGCGACGTTTCGGTCAGACGTCTGGTCACATATTCTGAAGTGTTGCCGATCATCGTTTCCATGTGCGGATCTTCAAAGAAATGCCCGGCGCCCTCGATCTCCTGATGGGTGATCGTGATGCCCTTTTGCTCGTGCAACTTCTCGACAAGCGTATGGGTATCGCGCGGTGGCGCAACCCGGTCGGCAGTGCCGTTGATTACAAGACCCGAAGCCGGGCAGGGTGCCAGAAACGAAAAGTCGTACATATTCGCAGGCGGCGACACCGAAATAAATCCGGTGATCTCCGGCCGACGCATCAAAAGCTGCATCCCGATCCATGCACCAAACGAGAAACCGGCGACCCAGCAATGTTTGGCGTTCTGGTTCATCGACTGTAGGTAATCGAGCGCGGAAGCCGCATCGCTCAATTCGCCCACTCCCTGATCGTATTCGCCCTGACTGCGTCCGACACCACGGAAGTTAAACCGCAGGACCGTGAAGCCCATGTTGTAAAACGCATAGTGCAGATTGTAGACCACGCGGTTGTTCATCGTACCCCCGAACTGCGGGTGCGGATGCAAGATGATCGCAATCGGTGCGTCCTTGATTTTCTGCGGGTGGTAGCGGCCTTCGAGACGACCTTCCGGTCCAGGAAAAATGACTTCGGGCATGGGTCCCCATTATGTTTGTCGCCCCGCGGCGCCCGCCAATTCTTGACGGAATTGGTCAGGGTCTTTAGAAGCATTCTAAATCGGAGATGCGTGACCCCGACTGATCCCGGCTGAACTAAGCAATGGGGCCGGAAAGGTCAATGAGTTAAGGAAACGTGTAGGATGAAGCTGAGCACCAAGGGCCGCTACGCGATGGTGGCTTTGACGGATTTGGCGATGGTGGCGGAGGGGACGCTTTTGTCTTTGGCCGAAATCTCAAAGCGTCAGGATATTTCGCTGCCTTATCTCGAGCAGCTCTTCGTTAAGCTGCGCCGGGCCGGGCTTGTTGAATCTGTGCGCGGCCCTGGCGGCGGTTACCGCCTTGCCAAATCACCGACGCTTATTCGCGTTAGCGAAATCCTTGGCGCAGTCGATGAGACCGTCTCAGCCCTCCATAAGGGCGCGGGTGCTTCGGGCGCTGTATCCGGCAGCCGCGCGCAATCCCTGACCAACCGTCTGTGGGAAGGGCTGTCGGCGCAGGTCTATGTGTTTTTGCACCAGACCCGCCTGAGCGACATTGTTGGCAACGAGCTTGCGCCATGCCCGGCCGTTCCGGCTCTTTTCGAGGTGGTGGACGAGGCGTGAAAAACGCGCATCGAATACGACGTGCCGCCGTGTGCCACCCGTCCCTGACACTCTGGGCTTGTTGGGTTGGTGCGGATGCGTGACCGCGTCTATCTGGACTGGAACGCGACAGCGCCCCTGCGCCCCGAGGCCCGTTCAGCGATGATTCACGCCTTGGATCAGGTCGGCAACCCGTCTTCCGTTCATGCCGAGGGCCGGATCGCGCGCGGGTTGGTCGAACGCGCACGCGGATCGGTCGCCGAACTGGTCGGGTGTAAGCCGTCTGAAGTCGTCTTCACCAGCGGCGCCACCGAAGCCACTTCGGTATTGCGCATGTTGTCGCAAACCCACGCGGTCTGCGTTCAGGAGACCGCCCATGATTGCCTTTGGGCTCATTTCGACCTGACACATGCCAAAAGTGGTGCCGCCACGCTGGCTATGGGCCTTGCGAATTCGGAAACGGGGGTGGTCAGCCTGCCTGAAACGGACGGGCAAGGGCGTTGGTCTTATGGCGATACTCTTTGCGACACGCTCCTTCTCGATGTTGTGCAGGCGGTCGGGCGCATCCCATGGAGCTTTGCGTGGTCCGGCGCGACCCTGGCCATCCTTTCAGCGCACAAAATCGGCGGTCCGAAGGGCGTCGGCGCACTGATTGTCCGGGAAGGTACTGATATAGCAGCTCTTCAGCTTGGCGGCGGGCAGGAACTGGGCCGGCGTTCAGGCACCGAAAACGTTGCGGGAATCGCAGGTTTTGGCGCGGCGGCGACCGCCGCCCTGGAAGAATTGAACCAGGGCGCCTGGACGCGCGTCGAGAAACTTAGAAACATTCTAGAAAAGACACTGGCATCTGACGCAAAAGAGACTATTTTTGTCGGGTATGATCTTGAACGTTTGCCGAACACATCATGTTTCGTCACGCCGGGCTGGAAGGGCGAGACGCAAGTGATGCAGATGGACCTTGCCGGATTCGCGGTTTCAAGCGGTTCGGCCTGTTCGTCAGGCAAGGTCAAAGTCCCGCGCGTTTTGCGGGCAATGGGATTAAGTGACGGCCAGGCAGAATGCGCTTTGCGCGTGTCGTTTGGCCCCGAAACGATAGAAGATGATGTGCTGCGGTTTTGCGAAGCGTGGCTCAGACAGGAACGTAAACACCGCGATCGAGCGGCGTAAAAAGGGAGCCAGACATGGCAGCGTTGGACAATACCGATGTGAAAGACGGCGTCGATCAGGAAACGGTCGATGCAGTGCGCTCGCTCTCCGGCGAGTACAAATACGGTTGGGCCACCGACATCGAGATGGATTACGCACCAAAAGGTCTGTCCGAGGACATCGTGCGCTTGATCTCCGAAAAAAACGGCGAGCCTGAGTGGATGCTGGAATGGCGTCTGCAAGCCTACGCGCGTTGGCTGAAAATGGACGAGCCCGAGTGGGCGATGATTGATTATCCGAAGATTGATTATCAGGAACAGTATTATTACGCCAAACCCAAAAGCATGGCCGAAAAACCGAAGTCTTTGGACGAAATCGACCCCAAGCTTCTGGAAACATATGCAAAACTCGGAATTCCGCTGAAGGAGCAGATGATTCTGGCAGGTATTGAAGGAGCCGATGATGCGCCGTCCGAGGGCCGAAAAGTGGCCGTTGATGCCGTGTTCGATAGCGTCTCAGTTGGTACGACTTTTCAGGCCGAATTGAAAAGAGCAGGCGTGATTTTCTGCTCAATCTCGGAAGCCATCAAAGAGCATCCCGAACTGGTGAAGAAGTACCTCGGCACCGTCGTTCCGCAGTCCGACAACTACTTTGCAACGCTCAACTCTGCCGTCTTCACCGACGGCTCGTTCGTCTACGTCCCACCGGGTGTTCGCTGCCCGATGGAGCTGTCGACCTACTTCCGCATCAACGCTGAAAACACCGGCCAGTTCGAGCGCACGCTGATCATTTGCGATGAAAAAGCATACGTCTCTTACCTCGAAGGCTGCACCGCTCCGCAGCGTGACACGCACCAACTTCATGCAGCGGTTGTCGAGCTTGTCTTGATGGACGACGCCGAGATCAAATACTCGACTGTCCAAAATTGGTATCCTGGTGATGAGAACGGCAAAGGCGGCATCTATAACTTCGTTACCAAACGCGCCGATTGCCGGGGTGACCGCTCGAAAGTGATGTGGACTCAGGTCGAAACCGGCTCTGCCGTGACGTGGAAGTACCCGTCCTGCATCCTGCGCGGTGATGACAGTCAGGGCGAATTCTACTCCATCGCCATTACCAACAATATGCAGCAGGCCGATACCGGCACGAAGATGATCCACCTTGGCAAGAACACCAAAAGCCGGATCGTCTCGAAGGGTATCTCGGCGGGCAAAGCGCAAAACACCTATCGCGGTCTTGTCTCAATGCACCCACGGGCCAAAAACTCACGCAATTACACGCAGTGTGACTCGCTTCTGATCGGCTCTGAATGCGGAGCGCATACTGTTCCCTACATCGAGGTCAAAAACAACTCGAGCCGCGTTGAACACGAAGCCACCACATCGAAAGTGGACGACGACCAGCTCTTTTATTGCCGCCAGCGCGGCATGGACGAAGAAACGGCCGTGGCCTTGGTGGTGAACGGCTTCTGCAAAGAGGTGCTTCAGGCGCTACCGATGGAATTTGCCATGGAAGCTCAACAGCTTGTGGCTATCTCGTTGGAAGGGTCGGTCGGTTAAAATGCTGCGCGCGATTATTCTTTCAGCCGTTCTGACGGGGACGTTTTGCGCAGGGTTTGCTGTCCTGATTGATCTCGCAACCGATATGTTGGCGCGTCAGCA